>JBGUVZ010000093.1:0-4797 GCA_045220685.1 Oscillospiraceae bacterium
GACAGTTACGACTCTGCCGGTCGCTCTGGTGATTGCGGGTTTTTCGGAGGGTGATATACCGGGAATCGTTGCTCTGATCCTTTCAGCTCTTTTCTTCGGCATCGGTCATATCGTAAGAAACAGTTTCGTAAAACGAGTAAAGCAGAAGGGTAAGGAAATTCTTCTTAAATGTCTTCCGGGACCGGGAAATCAGAATAATTATCAATAAAGCACTGATCTGTTCGCAGTTAAGCGTGTGAAAACGGAACAGATCCGAATTCTCATTAAAAAATAAAAACACCTGTAAGTTATGCTTAAGAAAACTTACAGGTGTTTTTTATCTGTTGCAGTGTTTTATTCGCTTTTCCTCATACATTCTGCGGTCCATTTCCTTAAGAAAGTCATCAGGCTTTTTGCTGCCTGAAAAACTGCTGAGACCCAGTGAGAATGAAAGTCTGTACGGCTTTTTGCCGCTTTCGTTGAAAGCTTTTTCATTGCTTCTTATTACCTCTGCGACCATTCGTGCTTTTTCGCTGTCATCGCCCGGAATAAGGAGCATGAATTCGTCACCGGCAAATCGTATCGGAACGGAACCGTCCGGTGCGGCTTCCTTTATAAGTTTTGCCGCCTCGGTCAGAGCTTCGTCTCCGGTGCTGTGTCCGAAGGTGTCGTTTATCATCTTGAAATCGTCCATGTCCATCATGATGCCCTGAACACTTGAATGTGTAAAGGAAAACTGTTTCATGATGTTGTTTAAGTAATTTCTGTTGTAGAGCTGTGTCAGCGGATCAAGATAGGTAAGCTCGTTCTGAAGGCTGATGTGCATGCTTACAAGTCCCACCGCCACTGAACACCATGCCAGTGATACTCCGTAGAAAAGAAACTGTGCCGCTGTACATATTGTTATAGGTACAAGGAACATCCAGACTGGAATGAACGACATTTTGGCGGTATCTTTCTTGCTGCTTTTATAAACTATGTAGCCGGCGGCCAGATAGAAGAATGTAAGCGCAAAGTAGTAATTAGCAAATGGCAGACGGCTGTAGACATTGTCCTCGCTTATTGTGAAAATGAAAGGTGAGAACAGATTGACCACAAGTCCTGCTATACCCGCGATACCCGGAAGCGAGAACCGTTTCAGCGTTTTCAGCATATGTTTTTTGCCGCCGTAAAGTCTTACGTCAACGTAAACACACCAAACAGCTGATACTATAATATTGTTTAAGTAAGTAGCTGTGTCAAGAAAATAAAGTATATAATGTACTGCTTTTCCCGGTATTCCTTCAAGCGCAAACCCAAGTGAATCGGCAGTGCATGAAAGCATTGTCAGCACACAGGCCAGTGTGAAGATCCTGTCACCGAGTTCGCGGCGCTGTCGTACAAGACGGCTGCTCACCATAAGAACTCCGAGAACCAGTACACCGATTGCATTTGCAACTATTACAGATTGCAGACTCATTTAATTCCCCCTCCCTGTATATTTCGGATTTTTCACTATTATATCAAAACGAAATACAAAAGTCAATGCACATATACTGCAATTTTGATGACATTTCGGCTACAGTTTTAAGATTTCCCATATAGTTTTTTAATCGTTTTTTAATTTTTCTTATATTTTATTTTAAAACAGGTAGGGTACAATATGGACAGTGGAAAGAGAGACAACCACAAAACACATAAACCCATTAAAACATATTTATTCAGGAAAACACTTATAAAGCAGTACCGGATGGCCGGTACTGCGGAACGGGGAAGATACAGGAATTCATCCGGATCTCCGGTGCACAGACAACAGAACAGTGATTTCCCTGAGAACAAAAGAAAGGAACATTATTATGGAAAACGTAGAAATGATCGAAGAACTCAGAAAGAACGCAGACATCAGCTATCAGACAGCTTCAGAAGTACTTGAGGGTACTGACTGGAACCTGGATGCAGCAAAGACAGCACTTAAAAAGGAAGGCATTTACAGAGAGGAGACATTAGCTATGACAACAACAAACAATAACGACTACACAAAGACAAACACAAACGGAAGCACAAAGGAATCAGTTAAGAGCACATTAAGAAAGTTCGCAGACTGGTCAAAGGACAAGATCACAAGAGGACTCAGAAACAACTTCTGTGTTGAGACAAAGGGCGGAAAGAGATTCACAATGCCGGTAACAATAATGGTTATTCTTTCAATCCTCCTTATCGAATTCGTACCGATTCTCTTCATCATAGGCTTCTTCATGGGCTGCCGCTTCACCTTCGAAGGCCCAGACCTCAGCGGAACAAAATTCAGCGAAGAAGTTTCCAAGATCAGATTCGACTGCGAGAGCAGAAACTAATTTTCTCCCAAGCGGAGATAACTTTCCCCCCTCCCTGGGGAGGGGGCAGGGGGTGGGGTGAAATCCCCATTTTCCAAAGCAGAGATAACTTTTCTCCCCCTCCCTGGGGAGGGGGGCAGGGGGGTGGGGATAAAAAATCCCCTAACTTAAAAAGCAGAGATAAAAGAGAAAATAAATAAGAACAAAAGAAAAAAGACAACAATAAAGAAAAATAAAAAATAAAGAATAAAAGAAAGAATAAAAGAAAGAAGACAACACATCCCGAAAGGAGAATCACTATGGATAACTACGAAATGATAGAAAAACTCATGGAAAAAGCCGACGTAACCTACGAAGAAGCCAAAGGCGTCCTCGAAAGCGTTAAATGGAACCTCCTCGATGCCCTCATCGCACTCGAAAAGGAAGGGAAAATCAAAACCCCTGAACCGGCAAGCTACACCACAAAGCAGACAATAAACGAAGAAGCCGAAACAATAAGAAAGAACAAAAACCTTGAAACATTCGGCGGCGTAGTAAAAAGTATATTCACCTGGATCAAAAACGTAATTGTAAAAGGAATGAACAACAGCCTCTGTATCGTTGACGAAAAGAAGCAGAAATTCATCTCAATTCCGCTTACAATTTTCGCACTCTTCCTTGCAGTGGCATTCTGGCTGGTAGTAGTTCTTCTCGTGATAGAATTCTTCAGCGGCTGCTCATTTGTAATCGACGGACCTGATCTCGGTACCGACAAGGTAAATGAATTCATGGAGAAGATAAGATTCAGAAGCGGAAAGACAGATTCCTTCGACGATTTTGACGACAGAAAGTGATCGTCCGTAAAAAGCTGCCCTTGAAAAAATACCGATAATCTGCTAATATATAGTATATGACCGCTGTTCAGACTTTCTGTACGCTGCGGCCGACAGATAAATTTTCGGGGGAACAACAGATGAAAATACTTATAGTTGAAGATGAAGAAAAACTTGCCCGCTTTACCGAACTCGAACTTAAGCATGAGGGCTACGAAACAGCCAAGGCCTTCGACGGACGAACCGGCCTTGAAATGGCCGAAAGCGGTGAATATGACCTCATTCTGCTTGATATAATGCTGCCGGGACTCAACGGCATCGAGGTGCTCAGAAGAATAAGAAAAACTTCCGAAGTGCCAGTCATCCTTCTGACTGCCCGTGATTCGGTAATGGACAAGGTATCCGGCCTCGATACAGGCGCAGATGACTACATCACCAAGCCGTTTGACATCGAGGAACTGCTTGCTCGTATAAGAGCAGCACTCCGTAAAAGAACGGTCCAGGCTGAACCATCTTCAGCTTCACTTTCATTCGGTGACCTCGAACTTGATCCTGCAGCGCACACAGTAAAGTACGACGGACACGACATCGAACTTACAAACAAAGAGTTCGGTCTTCTGAAAAAGCTTCTCGAAAACAAGTCCATAGTCCTTTCACGCGAAACTCTTCTTGAAGACGTGTGGGGGTTTGACTACATGGGCGAGACCAACATAGTTGACGTCTACATCAGATACATCCGAAGCAAGATAGATGACGTTTACGGCATTAAAATGATTCAGACAGTCAGAGGCGTTGGCTATGTTATAAGGGAATGATCGTATGGATGCAGAAAAAAAACAGAATGTAAAAATGCGTTCAATAGCCAGAAAAATATCAGCAGATTTCAATTTCCGACTGCTGATCATTTTTCTGTTAATCGATGCTCTCATTATTTTTCTGAACGTGACAAGCTGGATGATATTTACCGAGTTCGATGCTCTGGGGATGAGTATCATCGATGCCTTCAGATCAGGAAAGGAATTTGATATCCCGGCAGGGCATTTCATCTTTCCGAATAAGGAAAATGATCCGGTCGAGTTTATCAATAAGATAAAATATTACGTTCCGCAGATAAAAAAAGCAGTACCGGCTGTAAATATCGCTGTGGAAAGTATAAGTATAGCGGCTATTCTTGCAGTGCCTGAGTTTTTCTGGCTGGTAACAGGATTTATCCGGGGCGGCAGCAGAGTGCGTAAAAAACTCGCTCCTCTCAACCGTCTTGCGGCAACTGCACAGCTCATCAGTTCAGCAGATTTTGAAGGCGACAGCTTCCACGCACTCGAGGACGCACTTGAAAAAATAGACGCAAGTCAGACCGACTGCCATCTTTCCACCGGAAACACTGAACTTCAGGGCATTGAGTCGGCAATCAACAATCTCATCGACCGCATGAAACAGTCCTACGTTCAGCAGGCACGTTTCGTATCCGACGCATCTCATGAACTGCGTACACCTATTTCAGTTATCCAGGGTTACGCCAACATGCTCGACCGCTGGGGCAAGGAGGACGAAAAGGTCCTTGATGAGTCGATATCGGCTATCAAGACCGAGTCCGAAAGCATGAGCAAACTTGTCGAACAGCTTCTTTTCCTTGCAAGGGGAGACAACGGCAAAAACCAGCTCAACATGGAGGATATCGACCTTAATGCAATGAT
>JBGUVZ010000094.1:0-4033 GCA_045220685.1 Oscillospiraceae bacterium
TTCTGCATATATTTCAGAGATGCAGTCAGGTGAATTCCCTGACAAGGCACATTCATTCAAGGCAGAAGACACAACAGATTATGAAAAGATTGCTGAAAAACTTTTAAATAAGTAAAAGTCCAATCGTACAAGAAAGAGGTAATAAAAGTGATCGTTGTAAAAACTATAAAGGAAGTAAGAGAAACAGTAAAACAGTGGAGAAAAGAAGGCCTTACTGTTGGCTTCGTTCCGACAATGGGATATCTTCACGAAGGACACCAGAGCCTTATCAAGGCAGCTGACAAGGGTAATGACAGAGTAGTGGTAAGTATCTTCCTTAACCCTATGCAGTTCGGTCCGACTGAAGATCTTGCAACATATCCGAGAGACCTCGAACGTGACAAGGCAAAGTGCCTTGAAGCCGGTGCTGATCTTATCTTCGCTCCTGAACCGGAAGAGATGTACAAGGACAACTTCCAGTCATTCGTTGACATGCATCTTCTTACAGAAGAACTCTGTGGCCTTACAAGACCTGTTCATTTCAGAGGCGTATGCACAGTTGTAACAAAGCTTTTCAATATCGTAAAGCCTGACAGAGCATATTTCGGCAAAAAGGACGCTCAGCAGCTCGCAGTTATCAAGAGAATGGTAACTGACCTCAATATGGACATCGAGATCATCGGCTGCCCGATAATAAGAGAAGATGACGGACTTGCAAAGAGCTCAAGAAACACATATCTTAACGATGAAGAACGCAAGGCAGCTCTTTGTCTTTCAAAGGCAGTACGCAAGGCTGAAGAACTTGTAAAGTCAGGCGTTCGTAACAGTGCTGACATTATCTCACAGATGACAGCCATCGTTAATGCTGAACCTCTCGCAAAGATCGACTACATTAAAATAGTTTCACTTGATACTATGCAGCAGATCACAGAGTTCACTGACAGTGCTCTTGTTGCTATGGCTGTATATATCGGAAAGACAAGACTCATTGATAACTATTTCTACGAAGGGGAATAATTACTAAATGGAAATAACAATGCTGAAGAGTAAAATTCACCGTGCGGTAGTTACGCAGGCTGAACTTAATTACGTAGGCAGTATAACAATTGACTCTGAACTTATGGATGCATCAGGCATTTTCGAATATGAAAAGGTTCAGATAGTCGATATCAACAACGGAAACAGAATAGAAACATATGTCATAGCAGGTGAGCCGGGTTCAGGCGTTATATGTCTTAACGGTGCAGCTGCAAGATGTGTTGAGCCGGGTGATCTCGTAATTATCATGGCTTATGCGACCATGACACCAGTCGAGGCAAAAACTCACAGGCCTACTGTTGTTTTCGTTGATGAAAAGAACGGTATTAAGAGCATTCTCAATTACGAAAAACACGGTCTGCTGACTGAACAGATGGCAGAACTGTCATAAGATCATAATAATGTGCAGGGTGCGCGTTTACCCTGCACTTGTTTTGTAAAGGAGATGGAATTATGCTTACAGGAAAATGTGCGGTAATCGGTGTTACCGGATCCATAGCAGCGTACAAGGCGGCTAATATTGCAAGTATGCTCGTTAAGCTTCACTGTGACGTTCATGTTATCATGACTCAGAACGCAGTGAATTTTATTAATCCTATTGCTTTCGAGACTATAACGAACAACAAGTGCCTTGTTGACACATTCGACAGAAACTTTCAGTTTCACGTAGCTCATGTGTCACTTGCGAAGAAGGCGGATATCTTCCTCATTGCACCTGCTACGGCAAATATTATCGGAAAAATAGCTTCCGGTATTGCGGACGATATGCTTTCCACAACGATTATGGCAACAAAGGCTCCGGTATATATCGCACCAGCTATGAACACAGCAATGTATGAAAATCCGATCGTTCAGGACAACATGGAAAAGCTTAAGAAGTTCGGTTATCATTTCATCGAACCTGACAGCGGATTCCTTGCATGCCGTGACAGCGGAAAGGGAAAACTCCCTTCGGAAAAGGTACTGGTCGATCACGTTATAAGAGAGATAGCCTGCGAAAAAGACCTTAAGGGCAAAAAGATTCTCGTAACAGCCGGTCCTACTCAGGAAGCACTTGATCCGGTAAGATACATTTCCAATCATTCCAGCGGCAAGATGGGATTTGCAATCGCAAGACAGGCTATGCTCAGGGGAGCAGAAGTAATTCTTGTTAAAGGACCTGCAACTGCCGAAGTTCCGCCGTTTGTAAATGTTATCGACGTTGTTTCAGCTAAAGACATGTTTGAAGCAGTACGCAATAATTTCGAAGACTGCGACATAATCATCAAGTCGGCAGCGGTGGCAGACTACAGACCTGCTTTTGTGAGCGATCAGAAGATCAAGAAAAAGGACGATGACATGAGCATCCCTCTTGAACGCACCACGGACATACTCGCTTATCTCGGCGAGCACAGAAAAGAAGGTCAGTTCATCTGCGGATTCTCGATGGAGACTGAGAACATGCTCGAAAACTCCAGAGCCAAGCTTAAAAAGAAGAATATTGACATGATCTGTGCCAATAACCTTAAGCAGTCCGGTGCCGGATTTGCCGGTGATACCAACATCGTCACAATGATAACAGCTGATTCCGAAACTGAACTCCCGCTTCTCAGCAAGGACGAGACAGCTTCAAGGATACTTGATAATATAATCATGTCGATAAAGTAACTTTGCATAAATAATTTCATATAATAAGCGTAAAAATTTACGGCAAAAAAGCAAATATCCTATTCCAATGCTTATTTACCTGTGCTATAATAATATAGTGAACGCAGAAAACCAAGAAAGTGAGGAATTTATAATGACTTATAATATTATGTGTCTGGCTGCCGGACTTCTTACATCTTTTCCGGTGATCGGTGATACAAGAAATATGAAAACACCAGTTATCGTTGCGGTAATTGCTGTTGTACTTATCGTAGGATGTCTTATTCTCAGCGCAAAGCCAAAGAACAAGGACGACAAGAAGTAATTCTTCGGAATAACACGAAAAAAGAGGACTGAAACTTTCGGGTTTCCAAGTCCTCTTTTTTATTTATATAAAATATCTTCTTTCCTTAGAAAACGCTGATTTATTCATAAATCAGCGTGGTGTACGGGGCGAAGCCCCGTAATCTCCTCGCTTCGGCAATCGGGCTTTGCCGGATTGCCGACTTAATCAGTCTTTCTTTTAATCTGAAGTTTTATAGAACTTCTTGAATTCGGAAGGTGTGCAGTGCTTGATCTCCTTGAAAACACGGTTGAAGGAGGTTATGCTCGTGAAACCGGAGTTCATTGCAACTTCCGTGATTGAGATGGAAGGATCGAGCAGAAGCTTCTGCGCTACGTTGATACGTGTTTTATTTACGTATTCAATATGGGATGAGCCTGTGTACTGCTTGAAGATTCTTGAAAAATGATATTTGCTGTAGCCGGCGATTTCAGCAAGTGTATCAAGTGAGATATCTTCCATGTAGTTCTTTTCGATGTACTTCTTAACTGCTCCGAAACGTTCGCTGTACTCGCTGAGCTTCACTGATGTGCAGCCCATAATATCGCGCTTTTCAGAAGCAGCGCCTTCGTGAAGTTTTACGAACATATTAATGAGCTTTAAGTATATCTTGAGCTCTGAAAGCTCTTCCTTTTTGAAATATTCGTCGTAGATCTCAAGCATGGTCTTCTTAGCCACGCTTTTCTGGTATTCCGGAGAATTGCTGTCTATCACTGTAACGTCTGTGAACATTCCGGAAATTACACTGAGAGGAGGAAAATCGTTCAGAACGCTGCTGCTGCACTGGAAGATAAGCCTCTGTCCGTGATCAGGCGCGGTCATTGAATGAAGTTCTCCCGGCGGAATTATGATTATTTCACGTTCCTTCAGTTCATATGTGTTTCCGCCCGCAGTAACTCTGAAATCGTTGATAAGAGGCATGATTATCTCTATAGCGTTATGCCAGTGCATAGGATAATCTTCATTTTCAACGTTGTCATACAAAAGTATGAATCCATTATTATTGTACTCGACTGTCTCGAAGTCTCCGTTGAGATGCTGGATCAT
>JBGUVZ010000095.1:0-7950 GCA_045220685.1 Oscillospiraceae bacterium
ACGGTTCCGACCTTTCACAGGGTCAGAGACAGCTTATCTCAATCGCACGAGCTGCGATCGCAGATCCTCCGCTTATGATCCTCGACGAAGCTACAAGTTCTATCGATACAAGAACAGAACTTATCGTTCAGAAGGGCATGGATGCTCTTATGAAGGGACGTACAGTATTCGTTATCGCTCACAGACTTTCGACTATCCGAAATTCTGATATGATCCTTGTAATGGAACAGGGACGAATTATTGAACGCGGTAATCACGATCAGCTTATCGCTGCCCGCGGTACATACTACAGTCTTTATACAGGAGCTTTCGAACTTAAATAATAACAGCAAACCGGACAGATACTTTTATTTGCTATCTGTCCGGTTCTTTTATTCTGTATTTTTCATGTCGCATGATTTTTTATATATAAAAAGATCCGCTCTCTTTTCGGAACGGATCTTTCTGTTTATTCACTTTTGTCCGGAACTTTCTGATACTGTGCAATTATATTGCGTACAGTCCTGAATATATGCGGTTTAAGATCATCTATCAGTACCGGTTCCTTGTAAAGGATCGGTGAATACGAAACTGAACTTACAAATTCACATATCATATAGAACATGATCTCAGGCGATTCAAGGTTGTCGCCTTCTTCTGATATTATCTTTTCAAAAGCAGCTGCTATTCCCTGCTCTGCTGTTCCCTTTTCGCCGGAATCAATAAGATTCTTGAAAATACCCCAACTGAGATTCTTTGAAATGAAAAGAAGCAAAGCCTGATTTTCCGCCAGCTGATCTATAATGTTATTGACTACGAAAATGACCTTGTCAGTGAATGTCTTCTGAGGTTCCTTTTCAAGCGCCTCAACAGCCTTTTCAAAAAGCTTTTCGGTCTTGTGGCCGATAAGCTTGTTTTTTATATCTATCTTATCCTTAAAATAAAGGTAGAAAGTACCTTTTGCAACGCCTGCGCGGTCAGCAATGTCTGAAATTGAAGTATTGCCTACGCCTTTGGTTGTAAACAGTTCGAACGCCGTCTGCAAAAGCGAATTTCTCTTCTGCAGTTTTTTTTCATCTACTCTGCCCATTATAGCAACTCCTCTGGTATATAGTTAATGAATAAATGATTTATTATTCCACTATAATTGAACGATTTACGAAGCCGATTTTTTGATTTTAATATTTCCTTAAATAAGTATAATATATAATTTCTCCAGTGTCAATATAGTTAAACTGCACTAATACCAGTCCATCTTTTTACCGACTATGTAGAATATTCACAATATTATGACCGGCAGTCATTTTTCTTTCTGAAAGTTATTGACTGTTGGTCAGTTTTGAAATATAATATAATTCAAGGAGGATAGCAGTTTATTAATGGACTCCTGTTGCACAATTATATTATGATCGTCGGCAGGGTTGTTCAATGCTAAACTGTATATTCACTATAATATAAAACAAATACAGATCTTCTGTATTAAAGAACAATAAAACGGAGGTAATTGACATGCTGCAGAGCTTTGGTCATTTTATAGCAAAGCACCGTAGACTGATTATTCTGTTTTACGTACTCCTTCTGATACCTTCAGCATTCGGTTATGTAAAAACAAGGATAAACTACGATGTTCTCAGCTATCTTCCTGACACACTTGAAACTGTAAAAGGTCAGGACATAATGGTTGACGAATTTGAATCAGGCGCCTTTTCCATGATCATAGTTGAAAACATGGATAATAAAGACGTTGTGGAACTTAAAAAGAAGATAGAGGGTGTCGATCACGTCAGCAGCGTTATCTGGTACGATGACATACTTGATATTTCAGTACCTGAAAACATGCTTCCTTCAAAGATTCACGATGCTCTTTTCAACGGTGACTCTACAATGATGGTTGCCCTCTTCGATAACACTACTTCATCTGACGATACGATGAATGCGGTTACCGAGATGAGAAGAATAACTGGCAGACAGTGCTTTATAAGCGGTATGTCTGGTGTCGTAACTGATATCAAGGCGTTGTACCTCAAAGAAATGCCTTCATATATTGCAGTAGCAGCTATACTTTCACTAATAGTTCTCTGCCTGGCAATGGATTCGTTCCTTGTTCCGGTACTCTTCCTTTCAAGTATAGGTGCTGCGATAATATATAATCTCGGAAGCAACATTATCATCGGCGAGATATCATATGTAACTCTTGCACTTTCAGCTGTTCTTCAGCTCGGTGTTACAATGGACTATTCGATCTTCCTTCTTAACAGCTACATGGAAAGAAGAAAGAAATATCCGAGTGAGCAGGCTATGGCAAAGGCTATTGAAGATACCTTCCGTTCAGTAACAGGCAGCTCAGTAACAACAGTTGCCGGATTTGCAGCTCTCATGCTCATGACTTTTGCACTTGGCAAAAACATTGGTATTGTAATGATGAAGGGCGTAGTTATCGGAGTTATTTGCTGCGTTACTCTCCTCCCTTCTATGATACTCTGCTTTGAAAAAGGAATTGACAAAACAACTCACAAGCCGTTCATTCCGTCACTTGATAAAGTTTCAGAATTCATTACAAAGCACTCTACCGTATGGCTTATGATATTTGCACTGTTATGCGTTCCGTGTTTCTACGGAAACCAGAACAATGAACTTTACTACAACATCGACAGTTCTCTTCCGGAAACACTCGACAGTGCTATAGCAAACAAGAAGCTTGAAGAAGATTTTGATATGAACACCGTTTATATGATCCTTCTTAAAAACGGACTTCCGGTAGCTGACAAACAGCAGATGATGGATGAGATAAAGGAAGTTGACGGTGTAAACTGGATCATCGGACTTGATTCAGTTATCGGGCCTGCAGTTCCAGATTCTATGATCCCTGCAGACATACTCGGAAAACTCAAAAGCGATAACTACGAGCTCGAACTTATAAGCTCAAATTACAAAACAGCTACTACAGAAGCTAACCAGCAGATAGATAAAGTAAACGGCATTCTTAAATCGTACAGCAAAGATTCACTCATAGTCGGTGAAGCTCCGCTTACCAAGGATCTTGCAGATGTAACTGACGTGGATATCACTACAGTAAACATCGTATCCATCGCAGCTATCTTTATTATCGTAATGATCGTTTTCAAGTCGATATCGATTCCGGTTATCCTCGTAAGTGTTATCGAATTTGCAATCTGTATCAATATGTCGTTCCCGTACTACATGCATACTTCGCTTCCTTTCGTTGCAAGTATAGTAATCGGAACAATCCAGCTTGGTGCTACTGTCGATTATGCGATACTTATGACCGGTAAATATCAGGATTACAGGCTGAAAGGCTATGACAAATACGAAGCGGTACGCAAAGCACACTGTGCTTCAATCAAGCCGGTCATCATCAGCGGTACAAGCTTATTCGCCGCTACATTTGGCGTTGGCCTTTGCTCCGATATCGATATGATCAGTTCAATAACTGTTCTTCTTTCAAGAGGCGCCGTTGTAAGTACATTAGTTGTACTCACAGTTCTCCCAGCTATGTTTATCGTACTTGACAGAGTTATCTGTGCAACAACATCAGGAATGAAAGACCTTTACAATCATAAAAATACAGAATGCAGACACGCTGCTCAGAATTAAGGAGGAAAACGTTATGAAATCTAAATATATGAAAATAATCGCAGGAGTTACAGCACTTGCTTTATCTTCAGGATTTACAGTTCTTTATGCTGAAAGCAGAAATGACAATGCTGAAACGGAAAATACTTCTGAAGTTCAGCCTCAGACAGAAGAGACTGAAGGAACTGAAAACAATACGCTTTCAGCTAGCAGCGGTGACGGAATTACAAAAAATGAAACAGTTTATGTAAATGCTTCTGCAGACGGTAATGCTGAAGACGTTACTGTAAGCGACTGGATCTCAAATCCTGATTCACTGCAGATATTGAATGATGTGTCCGATCTTACAGATATTGTGAACGTAAAAGGTTCAGAGACATATTCTGAGATCGGCAACGCTCTTACATGGCAGGCCGGCGGATCTGATATCTACTATCAGGGCAAGACAGACCGTGATCTTCCTGTAAAGATGTCTGTTACCTACACCCTTGACGGAAACACCATCTCCCCTTCCGAACTTGCAGGAAAGAGCGGTCATGTAACAATTCGTTTTGACTATACCAATCTTGCAAAGAAGACTGTTGATGTTGACGGAAAGAAATATACCGTTTCAGTTCCGTTTGCAGCAGTAACTGGACTTGTTCTTGACAGCACTAAATTTACAAACGTTGAAGCAGTAAACGGTAAGATTGTTTCTGACGGAAAAAGATGCATCGCAGCCGGCGGCGCATTCCCTGGCCTTAAGGAAAGCCTGGAAACAGGTAAAAAGGCTGAAGATCCTGCCATTGATACAAGCATGATCAATATACCGGAATATTTTGAAGTATCTGCTGATGTAACAGATTTTTCACTTGAAACATCAATTACTGTAGTTACAAATGAGATCTTCAACGAAATAGGCATTGATCCGTCATCTACAGTTGATGAATTAAAGTCAAAGATTGATGAACTTACAGAAGCTTCATTGAAGCTTAAAAACGGTACATCAGAGCTTTACGACGGTATAGATACACTTCTGGAGAAATCACAGGAACTCAAATCTGGTATCGGAAAACTCTCTGACGGAGCTGCAAAGCTTAACGATGCTGCCGGTCAGATAAACGACGGTGCGGCTAAACTTTCAGACGGCGCAGGCAAACTCAGTGAAGGCGGAGCAAAGCTTGACGACGGTATAGGTACATTTGCCGACGGTGTTTCATCACTTAAGGAAGGAACAGCTGCTCTTAAGGACGGCGCAGGTTCTCTCAAGGAAGGTACAGCTGCTCTCGCAGAAGGCGCAGCTACACTTAAAGACGGTACTGCTTCCCTTTCTGCAGGTGCTTCTGCTCTTAAAGAAGGAACATCGTCACTTTCAAATGGTGCATCAGAACTTTCAGGCGGAGCTAAGACACTCAGCGACGGAACAGTTTCTATCGACAGCGGTGTTGAGGATCTCGGAAATGGTTTAAACAGCTTAAGTGCTGGATTTATCAAGCTTACATCAAATACAGAGGCACTTCTTAACGGCTCTGAAGCATATTTGAACGGCATTGTAACTTTACGTGACGGACTTGCAGAAGTTTCAGCAGATACATCACAGCTTAAAGTCCTTGTTGATTCATCATCAGCTATAAAACAGGGTATATCTGATCTTAATGCTGCTGCAGAACAGCTGAAAGCTGCTTCCGGTTCAGATGCTATGAAGAGCCGCTTTGCTGAAAATGGTCTTGATACAGATACTCTTGCTGCCGGCAACGCAGCATGCATTGAAACTCTTGAATCTCAGATAGTAGCACTTACAACACAGGCTGAAGCACTTGCTGCTGTTGAAGGTTGCGAGGAACAGGCGGCTGCTCTTAATGAACAGATTGCTTCACTTACAGGTATAGTTACAGTACTTAAGGGCGACAGCGCATTTATCGAAGGATCACTCCAGTATACAGACGGTCTCGGTGAAGCGGCAGCTAAACTTGCCGAAGGCACTGCTTCGCTTAAGGCAAGCTATGAACAGTTTGATGCAGCTATACAGGCTCTCGCTGAAAAGATCTCAGGAACAACAGAAAACATCTGTAAAATAAAGAATGCCGTAGATCAGCTCGCAGAAAGCTACGAAAAGGTAAACGGCGGAATAGTTGCCTATACAAACGGTGTAAATGAACTTAGTGAAGGCTGCAGCAAGCTTACTTCCGGTGTACAGAAACTTAAGGCTGGTACTACATCTCTCAAGGACGGCGCTGCAAATCTTTCTGCAGGTGCAGATGCTTTAAGCAGCGGTGCAAAGAGCGTTGATGAAGGTACAGGTTCTCTTGCCGAAGGAATCGGTAAGGTAGATTCAGGTGCTGCTTCACTTGCTGATGGCGCTGAAAAGGCTGATAACGGTGCAGGCGCTCTTCTGAACGGTATTACAGAAGCAGATGCCGGAGCCGAAAAGCTTAACGAAGGTGCAAAGGAACTTAAGAAGGGTTCAGGATCACTTATCGGCGGAATCAAGGAACTGTTTGATTCTCTTAATATATTCAAGAAAGGCACATCAGATTTTGCTGCCGGTTCTTCAGAACTTTCAGACGGTATAAACAAAGTATCAGACGGAACAGGAGCTCTTATCGATGGAATCGGCAAGATTCACGACGGTGCTTCTGAGCTTAATGACGGTATGGCTAAGTTCAATGAAGAAGGCATCGGCAAGATCTCAGATACAGTAAATAACGAGATCACAGACTTTACAGACAGACTGAAGGCACTTTCTACAGCTTCTGAAGAATACACTTCATTCTCAGGAAAATCAGATTCTATGAAGGGCAGCGTAAAATTCGTAATTGAAACTGACCGCATAGGTGCTGACGAATAACAAAACGAGTTAAAATAGTATGTCAAAATGCAGAACAGCATATCCATCCATGCATTTACGCGAGGAGGATATGCTGTTTTGTTTGGTTTATAAACGATGATTTATATTGTCCGAATTTAAGAATGCTGTTCGTTTTTATGGGCATATTCTTCGATTTTTTCAATGGCGACAAGTGTAAGTATCTGCTGTTCAAGGCAGAAGGCATCTGAAACGGCTTTAAGCGTGCCGGTTGAGGCAATTTTGCGGCAGGCACATGAGTTGTCGCAGTACTGCTTTATCTCGCAACCGTCGCATTCTGACGGGAATCTTGAGTATTCCGGATGGTTCAGCTTAACTCTTGTTATGTCTATCCCGTTAAATACGTCACCGCACTGAAATTTCGGTCTGTTCTGAAACTGTACGCACGGATAGATCTTACCGTCCCAGTTGATATACATTTTGGTTTTGCATAATTCACAGGTGTGTTTTTTCTGACCGGTTATTCTTCTGATTTTGTTTACAAGCTCCAAAACCGATATTCCCGGAATCGCTGCAGCTTCCTTCCACGATTTTAAAAGCATATCACCAAAAGCGTCTGTATCGGAAGGACATGTCCCCTCCTCCATTGTCGCAGATGCTGTAGTTATACCCAGATTACGAAAATACTTAAGATTATCCGCAAGCTTTGGCAGTGATTTTTCGGTGTAGACAAGCTGCAGGAGGATTTCACGCTGATATTTCTGAAGCATTTTGATTTTTTCATTCAGTATTTCAGGATCAATACCGCGAGCCGAAAGATCTGCTCCGTCGTGTGAAACGTTGAATCTTATGCCATTCGAAGAGCACCATTTTACAAACTCCTCATCAAGAAGCGTTCCGTTTGTAGTGATTATATAGTCTATAGCCTTTATGCCGTTTCTTAGCTTTTTTATGATCTCTTTTCCGAGCAGAGGTTCGCCGCCGAAAAAGTGAACGGTATCTGCCTTAGGGCCAGAATTGACAAAGTTTATCACTGCATCAGCTGTTTTGTCATCGAGCATTCCCATTTCGGTATTGAGCTTTTTTTCGTAGCAGTATTCGCAGTGCAGATTACACCGGTTAGTTATGCTTATGTAATAATCCATGTTTTTCTTCCCCTTTAGTATTTAAGGAAAAAGCCTTCCTTAAGATAATTCAATTATAGCACACCCGTGGATTACATAACAATCACTATTTTGCTGATTTTCTGAAAATTGACAATTCCGACCGTTCATGCTATGATATATAGAACTATCTTTTACGTGGAGATGACGTTATGTACGAAGGATTTCTGCCAACTACCAGAAAAGAAATGGAAGAACTGGGTATAGATCAGTTCGATTTTATCTATATAACCGGTGACGCTTACGTTGATCATCCGAGCTTTGGTGCGGCTATTGTCACGAGACTTATCGAGGATATGGGCTTTACAGTCGGAATTATTTCACAGCCGGACTGGAGATGCGACAAAGACTTCAGACGTTTCGGCAGACCTAAATACGCATTTCTTGTTACTTCGGGCAATATTGATTCAATGGTTGCACACTACACTG
>JBGUVZ010000096.1:0-4098 GCA_045220685.1 Oscillospiraceae bacterium
CTGTAAAGAAAGCAGCTCCTGCACCGGCAAAGGCTCCGGCCAAGAAGAAACCGGCAAAGCCTGCAAAGAAGTTAAATGCAGACTCAATCGACGACCTCATCAGGATCCTCGAAGAAGAAAAGAAGAAACTTGATTAAAACAAAATGATGCTGTGAAGCTATCGCGTATGTATGACTTCACAGCAATTTTTGTATAGTGAAAACGCTGATTTATAAATAAATCAGCGTGGGGGAGCGGGGCGAAGCCCCGCATTCTCTCACTTTCGCAGATCCGGCGAAGCCGGATCTGCGACTTGATCAGCACTTTAAAGACTAAACCCGGAAAGGAACTTATTTATGGATTTAAAAGAGCTCAGAGACCAGATCGACATTCTTGACGGTGAGATGCTCGAATTGTTCCAGAAAAGAATGGAACTCTGCCTTCAGGTTGCGGAATACAAGAAAAAGAACAAGGTAAATGTTCTTCAGACAGGCAGGGAAAAGGAAGTTATCGACGGCATCAAGAGAAAGGCTGAACCGAAGTTTGAAGACAGTGCGGCAGTGCTTTTCTCGAATATAATGGACATCAGCAAAAGCTATCAGCAGTGTGAGATAAACAAGGGCGTTACCTTTGTTGACCACATCGATTTCAGCGCACCGCTTGACTGTAAGGTGGGCTGCTACGGCGTGAAGGGATCAAATTCCGAAGAGGCTACAAAGTGGATCTTCGGAAACCGTAAAAAAGTCGAGTTCTACCGTGAGTTTGAAGATGTTTTCAGAGCCGTTGAGGACGGAAGCATCGATTTTGGTATCATTCCGGTACAGAATTCAAGCACCGGTTCCATCTCACCTGTTTATGACCTTATGTGGAAGTACAAGGTGTATATAAACAGAATGGTAAGAATACCGATAAGGCACTGCCTCGCGACTGCAAATGCTGCAAACCTTGATGAAGTAGAAGCAGTTTACTCACATCCGCAGGCACTTATGCAGTGTTCCGGATTCCTGCGTAATCACGATCTCAAGACCGTTCACTACGCAAGCACAGCCACTGCGGCAAAGCTTGTTGCAAAGAGTGATAAGAAGATCGCTGCTATCTGTTCTGAAAAATGTGCAAGACTTTACAACTTAAAAATACTTGAAACTAATATTTCCGATGAAGAATCCAACTTCACAAGATTTGTCTGTATCGCCCGCGATCCGATGGTCGAGCAGGATGCCAACAGAGTATCAGTGATAATGTCACTTTCCGACGACGAGGGTTCTCTCTACAGAATGCTTACAAAGTTCCGTGTTGCCGGTCTCAATCTTTTAAGGATCGAAAGCCGTCCGCGTCATCAGGGTAACTTTGATGTTGTTTTCTATCTCGACTTTGAAGGCAGCGTGGATGACGAACGTGTAAACGCTCTTCTCGTTTCCCTTCAGAATGAACTCAAGGATTTCAGATTCCTCGGCAACTACAGCGAAGATATCGAATAACTGATCTTTTTGACAGACCGCCTGTCAGATCTTTCTGTCAGGCAGAAATGGAGAAAAACCTATGTTTTATTGCTGTGCAGTAACAGAACAGGGCGTTAAGGAGAGAAACGAGGATGCAGTCCTCATAGATAATATAGTCCTGACAGAAGGAACAGTGGAGACCGAGATAACCAAACCGTTTATTGCTGCAGTCTGTGACGGAGTTTCCGGAGAAAAATCCGGCGACATCGCTTCAAAGATGTGCCTCGCAGAGCTCGCAAAGCAGGAGTACAGCAGCCAGGTAAACCTTACAAACGAAATAACCAGGATACACAAGCATCTGCAGCGCTACGGCACGGTGCACAAAAACTCATCGAACATGCAGACCACCATATGCGGCATCGCAGTGGATGAAGATCAGAAAATGTGCTGCATGAATGTCGGAGATTCAAGACTTTACCGCTTCAGGGACTCGAAACTCAAACAGATCTCAAAGGACCAGTCCCTTGTGGAGATGCTTTACGAACAGGGCAAGATCGGCTACGAGGAAAAGCGCAACCACGTTCACAGGAACATCATCATGCCTGTGCTCGGAAACACCACGGCCCAGCCGAACATTGACGTGAACATGATCAGGGAACCCCTTGAACACGGTGATGTTTTTCTCATCTGTTCAGACGGACTTTCAGACTACATCGTCAAGTCGGAGATCGAAGAAGTGCTTTCGATGCCGATGCCGATGATGAAACGTCTCGAGGAAATGGTAAGACGTTCGCTCAACAAGGGATGCCGTGACAACATTTCCGTTGTCGCCGTAACATATATGCCGTAATTCCGTGCCGATACGTACACAAACGATTATAGTGCAGTCCGGAAACCACGTTTATGCGTGATTTCCGGGCTGTTTTCTGTTTTATGGTTACCGCAGGGCAAGCAGGGATTTTTCTGCAAAAAAACAGATTGAAAATTAGTACGGTTTATGATATAATTAACTTGATTATGTATGCATTTTTGAAATAACAGTTATTGACAGCGAGGTAATACGTTTGAGAATACTCGGAATTGATCCGGGCTACGCAATAGTCGGATTCGGAGTCCTTGATTATGATAAAGTAAAGTTTACACCTGTGGAATACGGCGCCATATTTACCGAAGCGCATACAGACTTCAACGGAAGACTGAAAAACATTTTTAACGATATGCAGTACATTATCGAAAGGTACAAGCCGGACTGCATGGCAGTCGAAAAGCTTTACTTCACCACCAACCAGAAAACAGCCATCGATGTTGCCCAGGCGCGAGGAGTTATAAATCTTGCGGCGGCACTGGCAGATGTCCCTGTTTACGAGTACACACCGCTTCAGGTGAAGCAGAGTGTGGTAGGCTACGGTAAGGCTGAAAAGAAACAGGTCATGGACATGGTAAAGCGTATACTGAAGCTTGCGGAAGTCCCGAAACCGGATGATACCGCCGATGCAATAGCCATCGCCATATGTCACGGACACTGTGCGGGCGGAGAGGAAATGAGGAAAAAATATGATATATAGTGTAAGAGGAAAACTTGTACTTCGAGAAACAGAACTTGCTGTAGTTGAATGCGGCGGTGTGGGATATGCCTGCAGAACTACGCTTCAGACCCTTGCGGCACTTGGCGAAAAAGGTTCGGAGGTCATGCTTTACACTTACCTTCACGTTCGTGAGGACTGCATGGAACTCTTCGGATTTGCCACGAAGCAGGAACTCAACTGTTTCAAGATGCTTATCTCCGTTTCAGGTGTCGGCCCGAAGGCTGCTCTTTCCATTCTTTCTGATGTGAATTCCGAGCAGTTTGCTCTTCTTGTTGCTTCAGAGGACAGCAAAACTCTTACGAAGACCAAGGGCATCGGTGCCAAGACGGCACAGAGGATCGTTCTTGAACTCAAGGACAAGATAGTCAAGGAAAACAATATAGATTTTTCTGCTGCATCAGGCGGACCGGCTGTTCCGGTATCCGACGGATCGGCAGTCTCCGAAGCATTTTCAGCTCTGCTCGTTCTCGGATATACACAGTCCGAGATCGCTCCTGTACTTGCAGGACTTGATCAGTCCCTTCCGTCTGCTGAACTTATCAGACAGGCACTTAAGATCATGGCACAGAGAATGAACTTATAAGGGGGAAAAGCTTTGATCGAAACAAGTGAAAAGATCTTTGAAACTGACGACCGCGTTGTAACACCGGAAGTCACAAACGATGACAGCGACATCGAGGTTTCGCTCAGACCTAAATGTCTTGCCGAGTACATCGGTCAGGACAAGGCCAAGGAAAATCTCGCAGTTTACATAGAAGCAGCAAAAAGAAGAGGTGAGGCTCTTGACCACGTTCTTCTTTACGGCCCTCCGGGACTCGGTAAAACCACACTTTCAGGCATTATCGCCCACGAAATGGGTTCGAATCTCAGAATAACATCCGGTCCGGCAATTGAAAAGCCGGGGGACTTAGCCGCACTGCTTACCAATCTTTCGGAAAACGACGTTCTCTTCATCGACGAGATACACCGTCTTTCCAAGTCAATTGAAGAAGTTCTCTATCCGGCACTTGAAGATAACGTGCTGGACATTATGATAGGAAAAGGACCGTCTGCACGTTCAATACGTATAGACCTTCCGAAATTCACTCTTGTAG
>JBGUVZ010000097.1:0-3330 GCA_045220685.1 Oscillospiraceae bacterium
GCATATATTTTCTACTTGCCTCGGTTATTTTCACCATAAATCCAGGTTCGTATATACCACCGAAAATGCGTTCCCGATAGTAAAATATATATCCGCCCATCATAGGTATTTTACGGATCTCATCCAAATCAGCAAGCTGTTCTATTATGTATTCGGCAAGTTCTTTAACTTTAGATTTATCCATATCGTTCCTCATCTCTGTTATATTCGATCATTACATCTACAGCATCTCTTAACCATTCCCAGAAATCATCATATTCCATTCTCTGTTCATAGCCTTTGGATGCAAAATCATGAATTATCTGAATTTTATCTCCTTTTCCGATTTCAAAGCAGGCTATATCATCACAGTCATCCCGCCTTGCAAATGGTATCAGTTTCCTGTGAGGATATCTTTTTTTCAGCCCTTCCATTCTTCTGAAAGCCTCATCGTTTTCAAATATACGCCAGATATCAAAATAAAACAAGTTTAACTCGACTGCTTTCACAAAGGATCTAGGATAACTGAATTCATCTGATTCAAAATGCCTTTTCAGTTCTTCTATGTCTATCATTGTACACCATCCGTATCAGCCTTCAAGAAACGCCAGAGCTTTCTTGTATTTTTCGAGTCTTGCATAATCCTTTTCAGTAGGGTTAGGGATTCTGCTCAGATCCATATTGTGTTTTAAGTCTGCTATCTTTACTGCTCTTGCCACACTGTCGGAGCGGATGTTTTTCAGATATTCTTCATACGGGACGTTTTTGTCTTTGGTAAGAAGCTTTATGGAATCAACTATCTTCGGAGTGAATCCCATCTTAAGAAGATCATCGGCTGTTATTGGTGTATCTTCGATAACATCGTGCAGATATGCGACTATCTTCTGATCCGTCTCTTTTACCGAAGCAGCTACAGCAGTAGGATGACCTATATACGGCTTCCCGCCTTTATCCACCTGATCTTTATGTGCTTCAGTGGCAACCTTTATGGCCAGTTCAAGCATCTTCTCCATCTTAACAGCCTCCTCAACATCTGATTTTATCTTTTCAAATGACACAGGAGTATAGCCGATCCTTTCGACGCTCACGCAGAATCCGTGACTGCTGTGATCATTATAGTTCGGATTGTTATGAATGTGTCCGTATATATTTGCATACGGCATATTCTTATTTACATAGAGCGGCTCGTGAGACAGCATCCAGAAACCGTCAAGGATGACCGGAAGATCATAGACCTCAGCAAAACCGTTATTTCTGTAATAATTGCTGTCGAACATATCGTGATTGCCTTTTACCAGAATCTTAATGCCGTTAAGCTCGCTTATGTATCGCTCATTTCCGATATCGCCAAGCAGATAAACCGTATCATCATTGCCAACGACTCTATTCCAGTTTTCTATGATAGCAGCGTTCATTTCTTCGACCGTAGAAAATGGTCTGCTTTCATAGTTCATAATGTTCTCATCATCAAAATGCAGGTCTGCAATAAAGAAAATACTCACAGTTTCGGCCTCCTTATAATTGTTATATGTAAACTGACACTCCCTCAGGTAAATCGTTCATTACTGAAAAGATTCTGCTAAGATATCATTCACCTGTAGGAACGTCCGAATTCAAACTCTTGTTTCGATAGTTCAGATTTGTTCTCAAAGAATATCCCTGGTTCTCCCAGAACATATTTGCCGTTTCATTGTCCTTGAAAACCAGTCCGAAGATCTTCTGGATGCCTTCTTTTAGTATCGCTTCTTCTGCAAGTGACACCAGATGACGTGCAATTCCCATTCGGCGATAGTCCGGGTGAACGCACATATGGTGAATAATAGCTCTGCGTCCGTCATGACCTGTAAGAATAACTCCGATTATTTTGCCATCCTTAACAGCTGCAAAACATGTATCAGGATTTCGCTTTAAATATCTCTCTATACCCTCACGAGAATCATCAACCGGATTCAGAGCACGACGGCTCTGTTCAGTACTGTTCCAAAGTTCATAAAGTGCATCGTAGTCGTCGATTGTTACCTTTTTAATTTCGTAGTTCATAATAAGCCTTCTTTCTTTTTAGTTGTTTTAATGTGAAATGGTACCACAAGCGCATTTAAACGTTTATGATACCATTGTGAGTCTTTCGTTTTAATTCAACTTTCGAATTTAATAATACTATTGTACCACATTCACTGAAGCAAATCAATTATCATATACACCTTATCGGAACCATCTTATTTTTTTCATCAAGCGGGATCACCATCGGAGACATGCAGATTACTGAACCTTCAGCAATCTCTTCCGGAAGTGAATCAAGAACAGCAAAATTCTTCAGAGCGCTTTTTCCCGGATCTGCACTCTTCTTAATTTCAATAGGATAGATTTTTCCATTTTCAAGTATCATCAGATCAATCTCACGACCGTTATTGTCGCGATAGTAAAATAGCCTGCTTCGAACATCTATGCCGGCATTTACATACCCTTTGATTATCTCGGATATGACAAATGTTTCGAACATCGCTCCGCCCATCGACGATATCTCAAGTGCATGAGGATTGTTCCACATACTGAGATAGCAAGCAAGTCCTGTATCCATAAAATACAGTTTCGGACGCTTCACTATACGCTTGACTGTGTTTCCCGAATAAGGACTCAGCAGAAAAACAAGACCAGACGAAACAAGGACAGACAGCCACTGATCTGCAGTTTTTCTGTCAATGCCAACGTCTTTTGAAATATCATCAACGTTCACTTCCTGACCGGTTCTCGCTGCAGTACATGAAATAAATTTAAGAAATTTTCCTTCATCTTTTACATTGATAAGATATCGGATATCACGTTCAATATATGTCTGCATATAGGAACCATAGAAATTTTCAGGATCAAGTTCAGGATCAGTTACCATAGCCGGCATACTTCCACGCAGTATCATTTCAAATAATGAACGTATGCTGTCCTGAGAACTTATATTCTTTACCGAAGACGGAAGGAACGGACCGCTTTCATACTCTTCGATCTCAGCCCTTGACATAGAATACATCGAAAGGATACCAGCTCTTCCGGATAAAGATTCGCTCACACTGTTCATCATATGAAACATCTGTGAACCGGTAAGATAATACATTCCTTTTTCTTTGGATTCATCAACTCTGATTTTGATATACGGAAAAAGTTCCGGTGCATACTGTATCTCATCGATTATAAGCGGTGCCGGATACTGCTGAAGAAAAAGTTCCGGATCTTCCTTTGCCAGCTGTCTTACTCTCGGATAATCGAGCGTAACATAGTTTATTCCGCCTTTTTTATCCGCAAAATGCTTTAGCACAGTAGTTTTTCCAATCTGCCTTGCCCCGCAGACAAGTACTACCG
>JBGUVZ010000098.1:0-3619 GCA_045220685.1 Oscillospiraceae bacterium
CACGGCGCCGGTCTTGCGGTTATCATGCCGGCATGGATGGAGTATGTATACAAGCATAACGTAAGACGTTTCTGTCAGATGGCAACAAGAGTTTTCGGCCTTCAGATGGATTACGAAAAGCCGGAGGAAACAGCTCTCAAAGGAATCAAAGCATTCAGATATTTTCTGCGTTCAATAGGAATGCCGATAAACTTCTCGGAACTTGGCGCCAAGGAAAAGGACATCCCGCTTCTGGTAGAAAAATTCGGACTTGGTGACGGACGCACAGGCGGATTTGTTCACCTTTCATCCGAAGATATTGCAGCAATATATAAAATAGCTGCTCATGCTGATATTTAAGAAAACGATTATTAATAATCGTGGGGGACTGGGGCGAAGCCCTGCACTTTAATCAGACTTTTAGAATAATTCATGATTCATAACCTAAACAGGAAGCCTCCGGCATTAGTTGACTAAACTTATGCCGGAGGCTTTTTGTACGTAAAAGAGCACCGATCCGTATTTGAATCAGTGCTCTTGATTTTTATTTTTTAAGGAAATATGCTACGTAGAATTTGCTGTCCTTGTCATAGGCAAAAAGGCTGGACAGGGTTTCATACAGACCGCGCTGTACAGCTGTCGTGCCGCGGTTGAGATAATTGTTAGCCGGAGTGTGATCGCTGAACTTGTTGAAAGTCTGGATCTCGGTACCGTCATAGGTGCACGCGAATGTGTGTATAGCCTGATGGAAGGTGGAGAACTTGTACGAAATAACAGCGCAGAGAGAGTTTTTGATCATCTCATCGCTTTTTACAACATTTCCGTCAAGCTTCTTGTCCTTCGAAGGATTTTTATCCTTGCTGTGAACAGTATCGAATTTGATATTGTGGCCTTCAAGACATGATGCGATCCTGTCAGGATCACCGCCCCATCCGCCATCTCTGGTACTGATGGAAGCAAGTCTCTTTATGCCGAAGGCTGAACCGGTGTCAACAATAAGCTTTTTGATTGAGTTCTTGTAAAGTCCGCTGAGTTCAAACTCAACAACGAGTTTGAAAAAGTCATGGTTCATCTCATCAAAATTACCTGTTGAAAGACGTATGGCATTACATACCGCAATAACTTCACAGGCAACACCGTCCATGAAAACATCAGCATAGTGAAGCTGCTTAAAGTTTCCTCCTGCCTGATTGACTATTAGACCTACGTTATTGTACATAAGAGCATTTTCCGTGGAAATGTTCAGACGTATGTTGTTGTAGTAGTTGTTTAGTGCACGGCTGACGTCGTTATCAGTCGAATAGCTCCAGCCGAGATACTGCATGCATGCCAGACCGAAAGTTATCCAGTCTGAAAGCGGGCAGAGAGCAAGATTGGTATTATCGTCAGTACCAATGACTGCAACGACGGAATACTTGTCCCAGCCGATGTAGATGTGGTTTCCGCTGTATTTTCTTTCTGTGCGGATAGCAATGCCGTCCGTTTCGCCGTTTTCGTCATAGTGCGGAAGAATGTCCCATATCTGATCAGCTCTGTTCTGATAACGTTCAGCTGAAATAAAGAATTTGCCGGGCTCGTTTGTGTTGCGGAGGGTAATAACCATTGACGGATCTTCAGCAAGACAGATAACATATCCTGATTCCTTCCAGCGGAACAGGAATTTGGTTTTCTGAAAGGCATCATAAGTCAGGACCTCTTCTCCTGTCTTTATGTACCTGCTGTATTCGCCGTCCTGTAACGCTCCTATGTAGTAGACTTCACCGTCAAGAAACGAGAAGAAATCATTTGCAGGAAGCGGAACGTTATTCGGATTGAATTCGTTGGTTTCAAATTTGTTCATTAATCTGCATTCCTCTGAATTATCAGGAAGACACTGATCTGGGTGACAGATCCGGACTGCGTGTCAAAGCGGGAAAGGCAGTCTGACCAGTGTTTCCGGAATAATAATAAAAAAGTGTGTGTATGACTTTTAATAGACACCTTTATTATACTACATTTTCTGAAACTTTTCAATAATTTTTCATATTGTTTCTATATAATATAGTGAACAGATAAAAGTTTTACGTTCACTATCATTCGCATATCTGCGAAAAAAATAATCAGAAGTTCAATATGACAGATATTCTCAAAAAAATTAGTTAAAGTGACTATAATATACTGTATAAATACTACACATTTCATAGTTGAGGGTACTTTTAAATTGGAATGATTTATGGTATAATAATATCAGATAAATATGCCTGCGTCATGTGCAGGCAAATCTTAAAGAGAAAAGAGTGATATTTATGGCTGAAAAAACAGAGAAAATAATTAACGTAGATAATTCTGATCAGATCCAGGAACTGCTCGGCAACTGTGATTCCAACCTCGATTCGATCCAGAAAAAGTACGGAGTCGTAATAATTAGTCGCGGTAACAACATCAAGATAATCGGCTCTGAAGAAAATACTTCAGAAGCGGAGAAAGCCATAAGGGCACTTCTTGAATACGCAGGCAAGGGCGAAAACATCAACGATCAGTCAGTGCGTTATGTGACTAACATGGTTTCGTCCGGTGCTGAAAAGGAACTTAAGGAACTGGTTGGCGACAGTCTCTGCATCACCACGAGCGGAAAGGTGGTCAGACCTAAGACAGTAGGTCAGCAGAAGTACGTTGACGCCATCAGAAAAAATACCATCGTTATCGGAATCGGACCTGCAGGTACAGGTAAGACCTATCTTGCGGTTGCCATGGCTGTCAGGGCCTTTAAGGCACACGAGATAACAAAGATAATCCTCACCAGACCGGCTGTTGAAGCAGGTGAGAGTCTCGGCTTCCTTCCGGGCGATCTTCAGGACAAGGTCGATCCTTACTTAAGACCGCTTTATGACGGACTTTTCGATATGATGGGAGCAGAAGCCTTCCAGAAGCACATGGAAAAGGGCACGATCGAAGTTGCTCCTCTTGCGTATATGAGAGGACGTACTCTTGATGATGCGTTCATCATCCTTGATGAAGCGCAGAACACCACATCTGAACAGATCAAGATGTTCCTTACACGTCTGGGTACCAACAGCAAGATGGTCATCACCGGTGACGTTACACAGATCGACCTTCCGGCAAGCAAGAAGTCCGGTCTTGTTGAGGTAACAAAGGTCCTTAAGAACGTGGACGACATTTCTATTCAGAAATTCTCCGACAAGGACGTTGTAAGACACAAGCTGGTTCAGGACATTATCAAAGCATACGAGAAATATTTTGAAGAAGGGAAGAAAAAATAAATCATGTCAAAGCTTAAGGTTTATATAAAGAATTCACAGTCAGAGGTGAAGGTACCGGTAGGCATCAGACTTCTTATCAGACGCTGCTGCCAGGCTGTACTCATCACTGAAAATTTCAAGAGAGATACTGAGGTCAGTGTTTCTTTCATCAACAACAAGGAAATCAGAAACTTAAACAGAATCTACAGAGACAAGGACAAGTCAACTGACGTTCTTTCATTCCCTCTTGGTGAAGACGGAAACTACGACATCAACCAGGAAAACGGATATGTAATGCTTGGTGACATCGTTATCTCACTGGAAACTGCCATCAAGCAGGCTGAAAACTTCGGTCACTCACTTGAAAGAGAGATCGGTTTCCTTACTGTTCATTCAATGCT
>JBGUVZ010000099.1:0-4519 GCA_045220685.1 Oscillospiraceae bacterium
TCATCAGGGAACGTGATAAAAAGGATACGAAATAATCTTCGGAGGATAACTAATGTCGCCTTATATTGTAATTGTACTCTGCTGTATAGCAGCTTATCTTATCGGAAGCTGCAATTCAGCTATCATCGTGGTAAAGCTTCTTAAACATGAAGATGTAAGGGAATTCGGAAGCAAAAACGCGGGACTTACCAATGTTCTGCGCTGCTTCGGAAAAGGACCGGCACTTGCAACTCTTATTGCCGATCTTTTAAAGGGATGTCTGACTATTCTCATAATAAAGGCTGTTGTAAAAGCATCCGGATTTACCGGTGATATAATGACTGTTGCCTACATAGCAGGTCTTCTTGTAATGTTAGGTCATGTTTTTCCGGTCTGGTACGGGTTCAAAGGCGGAAAGGGCGTGCTTGTCACTGCGACTGTTCTTCTTGCCATCGATCCGCTGACATTTGCCATCGTAATTCCGGTATTCATAATAATGCTTGTTATAACAAAGTACGTTTCAGTTTCATCTATCACTGCTGCGATAGCTTACCCGATAGTAACATTTATCGTGCAGTACTTTGTGAAGCACATGGAACCGTCATCAGTATGGATCCATACAGGCTTTGCAGCTCTCAGCGGTGTGCTTATAGTATACATGCACCGTGCAAATATAAAAAGACTCATGGAAGGAACTGAAAATAAATTTTCATTTTCAAAAAAATGATCATTAAGGGGGAAGTATAATGTCAAAAATAGTTATTTTAGGAACAGGAGCATTCGGCCTCAGCATTGCAATAATGGCTGTTGAATCCGGCCACAGTGTTACTATGTGGTCTGCTTTTGAAAGCGAGATAGAAAGTCTTAAGCGCGACCGAGAGCACAAGGATAAGCTTCCGGGAGTAAAGATACCTGAAAGCATCGATTTTACTGCTGACATTTCATGTGTTGCTGATGCAGATATCGTCGTTATCGGCGTACCTTCTATCTTTGTCCGCAAGGTTGTAAGACAGGCAGCTCCGTATATTAAACCTGAAATGATCATTGTTGATACAAGCAAGGGACTTGAAGACGGAACCTATCTCAGAATGAGCGAGGTCATCCGTGAGGAAGTAAAGGATGCACCAATCGTTGCTCTTTCAGGTCCTTCACACGCTGAGGAAGTTTCAAGAAAGATCCCTACAGCTATTTCAGCTGCTTCAGATGACGAAAAAGCTGCTCTTGCCGTTCAGGAAGCATTCTCAAACAACGTACTCAGAATTTATCTCAACGACGATGTAATAGGATGCGAACTCGGCGGTTCGCTCAAGAATATAATCGCTCTGTGCGCAGGTATATGTGACGGTCTCGGATACGGCGACAATACTATTGCCGCACTTATGACCAGAGGTATTACAGAGATCGCACGTCTCGGCGTTGCAATGGGCGCAAGACTAGATACATTTTTCGGCCTTCCCGGTATAGGCGACCTTATCGTTACCTGTACAAGCCTTCACAGCAGAAACAGACGTGCAGGCACTCTCATCGGTCAGGGTGTTTCACCTGACGAAGCTGTTAAGCAGGTAGGTACAGTTGAAGGATATTACTGCTGCAAGGCTGCATACGGACTTGCACAGAAGATGAACGTGGAAATGCCTATTACGGCAGAACTTTTCAAGATTCTGTTTGAAGGCGGAGACGTTAAGGAGCCTATCAAGGCTCTTATGAACCGTCCGAGCAAGTACGAAAGAGAAATGCCGCTTAAATAACGGAGCTATGCTATGTTTTTTGAATCAGGCAATAATGTTACCGCTTACAGGATTGGGCGCGTAACGATAGACGAGAGTTTTCACACCCAGAGTGCCGATGAAAATTTCTATCAGTACTTCTGCAATGATACGCTTTATTCAATGACACGTACCATTTATCCGGATGATGTTGAGTTCTTCAAGGAAACAGTAAGATCACTCGGGGATGACGAGGTGCGTCACTGCATGATACGTATGAAAAACATGCAGGACGAATACCGCTGGATGATAATGAAAATGTCTGTAAATGTGCAGATGCTTTCACATGGTACCAGACTTACCGATATTGTTGTAAAGGATGCCGTGGAGCTTGAAAAGAGCACAACGGGCCTTGAAAATATCATTGAACGTTTCCGATTCCTTATGAGTGTTCAGGAAGCTGTTATTTTTGAGTACAGCAGTATTACGAACAGGTTCTACGTGTATTCTTTCGACTACAATGTAAATACAGTTTTTCTGAACGAAGATTTTGACTATTTCAGATTTCACGCTCTGTCTGAAGGTCTTATTGCTGAAAGCAGCCGCGAGACTTTTGAGAGCTTCTTTGAAAGTGTCAAGGCTGGTATTTCCAGATTCAGTTTTGAGATGGAGTCAGGGATAATATCAGGCGGAGATCAGACATCGGTGCAGATATTCAGCGGATTTTCCGAGACAGACAGTGACGGGAACCGTGTGGTACTCGGACTTATCACTGCGAAGAAGACCGTGGAAGATCCTCTTGCAGCAGCAGGTCCGGCTTTCGAGGCTAATCTCGATCCGCTGACAAGGCTTTTCAACAAGAAAACTGTTACCAATTATGCAAGGAACCATATCACGTCAGGTGAGAACAAATCGGTTACCATTGCGATAATCGACATTGATGATTTCAAATATATAAACGATACCTACGGACATCTTTTCGGTGATGACATCATCTGTACTGCGGCATCCGTTATCAAGAAGGAGACCGGCAGCAAGGGTACGGCTGGCCGTATAGGCGGCGACGAGTTTATGGTCGTACTTTATGATGTGCCGGGCGAGATGGAGATCAGGAGCATTCTCAGGGCCATCCGTTCAAACATCGGCATGCTGTGCGCTGAAAAGGCAGAAGGGCTGAAGATAACCTGTTCGATGGGTATAGCCAGATTCCCTGACGATGCGCCTTCCTACGAGCAGCTCTTCAGAACGGCTGACAAGGCGCTGTACATAGCCAAGGAAAAGGGCAAGGACAGATATGTTATCTACAACCGTGAAAAGCACGGAGCCGTTGAGGAGACTGATTCCGGTGCGATAACCACTGCTCTTTCCGGTGACAGAAGAAACACCGACAAGACAGAGATAACCGGATCGCTGATAACCGGACTTACTGTTGACGGTAATATTACGGTTCCTGAGGCACTTAAGACAATTGTCTCAGCCTTCGATATAGACCGTATACGTATCTATACGGGAGATGAACTGAAGCTTACGCTTTTTTATCCTGCGTCTGAAAACAGTGAAAGTGCGGATTATCTTATGACCGACGGCTACACAGATAATTTTACACCTGCCGGCATGTTTGTAATGGACAACACCGATATCCTCGAAGGACGTAATGCGGGTGCATTTGCACGTCTGAAGGCGGACGGTGTCAAGGCCGCTGTGCAGTATATCAGTCATGACGGTGAAAAGATAAACGGAATGATCTCATTTGAACTTACGCGTCTTTTCAAGAAATGGCCTCAGATGGATGTAAGTTTTATGAACATACTCGGAAAAGTGATCTTTAAGAAATTATAGTAACGGAGCTGATGGATATGGCTAAGGTCACATGGAAACCAGGAACGCTTATGGCGCCTCTTCCGGCAGTGCTTGTGTCCTGCGGAACGATGGAAAAGGCAAATGTTTTCACTGTTGCCTGGACGGGGATAATCAATACTCATCCGACTATGGTCTACATTTCAGTGAGACCGTCAAGGCATTCCTATGAGATAATACGTAAAAGCGGAGAGTTTGTCATTAATCTCACGACTTCAGCAATGGCACATTCAGTAGATTTCTGCGGAGTACGTTCCGGCAGCAAGGTCGACAAGATAGAAAAGTGCGGTTTTCATAAGGAGAAAGCTTCAAAGATTGAGGCTCCGGTCATTTCGGAAAGTCCGCTCAGTCTTGAATGTAAGGTCACTGAAATAAAGCATCTCGGCACGCACGACATGTTCATAGCCGAGGTTGTTGCCGTAGACATCGAGGAAAGATACATCGACAGCAAAGGCAAGCTCAATCTCCAGCAGGCCGGACTTATGGCTTATTCTCATGGTGAGTATTTCTCACTCGGCAGAAAACTCGGTGAGTTTGGATATTCGGTGAGAAAGAAGCCGTCAAAGAAGAAAGCAAAGCCTGTAAAGGACAGCAAGAAGCAAAGCTAATTTGTACTTTACTTTCAGTCGGAAAAATAATTACTGATCTCAGATATTGATATAAGTATCTGAGATTTTTTTATACAGCAATGAACACGTTTTGTTACACGAATGTTACACGGCTCTGATATAATCAGTATCAGAAGAGCAGGAAAGGTGGTCTGGCAATGAAAATTCTGCTTATTGAAGATGATCTGCAGATCTGTAAGGTAATAACGAAGTATTTTACTAACAACGGTGCGGAGATAACAGAGGTGCACAACGGCACTGATGCTCTTGATACCGTTGAACAGGGACTTGATGGATATTCACTGGTCCTGCTGGATATTATGCTTCCAGGAGCCGACGGATTTACAGTATGCCGCAGTATAAGGCGCC
>JBGUVZ010000100.1:0-3847 GCA_045220685.1 Oscillospiraceae bacterium
CGCCGTCTACACGGCTGACAGCTTCGATGGCATCGGTAAGGGTAAGTCCTGCCTCTGCACCGTAGAAGGCAAGATTGATGCCTACAAGAACTATCTCCTGATATCCGTTTTCCGTCAGTGAAGTAACTTCCGAAACGATGTCATCCAGAGGCTTTGAACGTATTCTTCCGCGGGAGAAGGGGATTATGCAGTATGAGCAGAACTGATTGCATCCGTCCTGTATTTTGACGAAACCACGGGTCTTTTTCTCGAAGGAAGAGCAGGTCATAGGTTCCATGCTTTCCTTTCCGGTATACGGCTTTATATCAACAGCACGTTCGTGATCTTCAAGGGCTTTGCGGACAAGTTTTGTCAGTTCACCGCGGTCCCGTGTGCCGGTGATTACATCAGCTTCCTTTACCTTCTGTGCTTCGCTTTCAAAAGCCTGCGGCCAGCAGCCTGTGAGGACTATAATCGAGTTAGGATTTTCATGTCTCAGTTTTCTTAAAGTCTGCATCACCTTTTTGTCGCTTGAAGATGTGACTGTACATGAATTTATGACGATAACATCGGATCCTGCCGCTTCATCCGAAACAGTAAATCCGTCTTCGGAAAAGAATTTTTTCATGCACTCGGTCTCATAGCAGTTGACCTTGCATCCGAAGGTTACAAAAAAAACTTTCAAAGAGTGTGACTCCTTCTTGAATTATTATCCGGCTGTATCCATGTCTGATCAGTGTTTTCTTGTGTGCCGGATCATTTGTCGTTTACTATAACTTACATGAGGGAATTATATTTCAATTATACTAAACACACAAAAAAAATTCAATGACTTGACTATTATTATTTTTAGGTGTATCATTTATCAGTAGCGTTCTGGTTGAATGGTATTTTTTTATGCGCCGGGGAAGGCGCCCAAAAACGGACGGAGGGTATTTTTGATGTATTCAGAAAATGTACTTTTATCAGGTGTTTCAGAAGTCAAGAAGTTTGTTGACGTTGTTTCAAAATATGATTTCAATATAGAACTCGTTTCAGGAAAATATGTAGTTGATGCCAAGTCCATCATGGGTATTTTCAGTCTTGATCTTGAAAAGCCGGTACACATGAACGCAGATACAGATGATGAAGGATTCAAGGCAGCAGTAGCACCTTTTATCGCTTCAAAATGATCCTGCTTTAATACGCACAGGCAGATGTTATGAAGCATCTGCCTGTGCTTTTGTTTGTGTATTTTTTCTTGTAAGAATTGACGTAACATGTACCACTTAACCGGTAGTAAAACTTACAGTTTCCACAAATTTCCGAGAGAATAATGGTGAAAATATTCAAAGAAAACACGCGGCTATTGTAGGGTTTATATAATAATACGCAATCGGCTTGCAAAAAATCACATAATATAGTAAAATTGATATAAGGTAAGTAAATATTTTATGGAGGTCCATATACTATGACACTTAAGTTAAATGCAAAGTATCTTGAAAGTTTCGTTGGCAGCGATGAAATGGCAGGGATCAAGCCTCAGGTCGATAAGGCTGTTGAACTTCTCCACAGCAAGACAGGTCTCGGAAACGACTTTTTAGGCTGGCTCAGTCTTCCTACAGACTACGACAAGGAAGAATTCGCAAGAATCAAGGCTGCTGCTGAAAAAATAAAGAAGAATTCAGATGTTCTCATCGTTATCGGTATCGGCGGTTCATACCTCGGTGCAAGAGCTGTAATGGAACTTATCAAGTCACCATTCTACAACAATCTCAAGAAGGATACACCTGATATCTACTTTGTAGGAAACAACATCAATCCTACATACCTTAACAAAGTAATTTCTATCTGCAAGGACAAGGACTTCTCAGTAAATGTTATCTCAAAGTCAGGTACAACTACTGAACCGGCTCTTGCTTTCAGAGTATTCAGAAAGATGGTAATCGACAAGTACGGCAAGGAAGGTGCAAAGGAAAGAATCTTCTGCACAACAGACAGAGCAAAGGGAACACTCAAGTCACTCGCTGATACAGAAGGCTATGAAACATTCGTAGTACCTGATGACGTAGGCGGCAGATTCTCAGTTCTCACAGCAGTAGGTCTTCTTCCTATCGCTGCAGCAGGATGCGACATCGACGCTCTCATGAAGGGTGCAGTAGCTGCTCAGAAGGATTACACAGCAGATTTCGACAACAACGACTGCTACAAGTACGCAGCTCTCAGAAACATCCTTTACAGAAAGGGCAAGAGCGTGGAACTCCTCGTTTCTTACGATCCAAGCTTCACAATGATGGCTGAATGGTACAAGCAGCTCTTCGGCGAAAGCGAAGGCAAGGACAACAAGGGCATCTTCCCTTCAGCTGTAACATTCTCAACAGACCTTCACTCAATGGGACAGTTCATCCAGGAAGGTTCAAGAATAATGTTCGAAACAGTTATGGACATCAAGAAGCCGCAGGAAGACTTCTTCCTTGAAGATGACGCAGAAAACCTTGACGGTCTCAACTTCCTTACAAACCAGAACATGTCTGTAGTAAACAAGAAGGCTGAAGAAGGTACAATCATCGCTCATACAGAAGGCGGCGTTCCGAACATCGTTATCGAACTCGAAGATACAACAGAATTCAGCGTAGGCTACATGATCTACTTCTTTGAAAAGGCATGCGCAGTTTCAGGATACCTCCTCGGAGTTAATCCATTCAACCAGCCTGGTGTTGAAAGCTACAAGTCAAACATGTTTGCTCTTCTCGGCAAGCCTGGTTACGAAGACAAGAAGGCAGCGCTTGAAGCAAAGCTTTACTGATAAACAAAAATCAATTATTGAGGAAACAGCCTTCCTTATGTGAAGGCGGAAACGGAGAAAATTATGATCAAATTAATTACTGGTGAAAAGGGAACAGGTAAAACAAAGATAATCATCGACATGATGAACGAAGCTATTGCTTCAACAAACGGAAGCCTTGTTTGCATCGAAAAAGGTTCTAACCTCAGAACACAGATCAACTACAAGATCAGATGGTGCGATACAGAATACTACAAGGTAGACGGTTTCGATTCATTCTACGGTTTCGTATCAGGTATGCTCGCTGGCAACTACGACATCGAAAAGATCTTTGTTGACGGTATCCTCAAGATTGGCGGCAAGGACTTCGAAGCTTTCGGCAAGATGCTCGACAAGCTCGCAGCTCTCACAGGCGACGCTACAACTGTTGTATTCACAGTTTCTGCTAACAACAGCGAAATGCCTGCTTCAGTTACAAAGTACGTAGGCTGATCAAAAAAGAAAAAAACTATTGACAAGCAGTCTTTAGTTTGGTATAATTATTTTTGTGATGCTCTAAGGGTGTTTAACAATGACTATTAATCTCAGAAAGATATTCAATTTACCGGGTGAGTCTTTACCGCTTGACGTTTCTATTGATCCGTCTGAGCTTACTGACATTCAGGGCTATACTTTTGCTTCACCGGTAATAATAAAAGGGCAGGCTTATAACCGTGCCGGAATAGTTAAGATTAAATTTGCCACTGAGTTTACCCTGAACATTATATGTGACAGATGCCTGAAGGAATTTGACCGTGAATATTCATACGAATTTGAACACATAGTAGTCAAGTCCCTCACAACAGACAATGATGAATATATTGTTGCGGATAACGAGAGCATTGATTTGAAAGAAATTGCAATTTCGGATTTACTTTTGCAGCTGCCAAGTAAGTTGCTTTGCGATGATAACTGTAAAGGACTTTGCATGAAGTGTGGCTGTAATTTGAATGAATCGCAGTGTGATTGCTTTTCATCTTAGTAAAATTATGCTTGACAGGAGGTTTAATCATGGCTGTACCAAAGAGAAAAACGTCTAAGGCAAGACGTGACACAAGACGTTCA
>JBGUVZ010000101.1:0-4110 GCA_045220685.1 Oscillospiraceae bacterium
GCCGAAGGCATACCTTTTCGAAAAGGTGGCACCTCCGGTGCAATTGAAAACGGCCGCCTAAAGTCGGCGACCGTTATTTTGAAACACGCTATGATTAATTTACTGATTGTTTTTCAGTTGATCTGTTATTTCAGTAAATACTGATGTTGCCTCAGTTGTTGAATATTGAGCTGTTCCGTCAAGTTCAGCAAGTATCTGTTCAGGGGTGCTTTCTCTTATATCTATACCTTTGAGGTCATATGAATTCATTCGGACGATTGCTGTTCTGTTTGGTGTCTGAGATTCATCTAACCATGAACGCGAATAGAACAGACAAAGTGCATAGTCGGTGTCTTCAATAGGATATCGTAAGATAAATATTCCGGAACCGATATCTTCAAATTCAAAACTCTTAAGATCACTTATCTTAAGTGAATCGCCTTTCTTTGAAAGTTCGATCACTTCATCCTTTGTGATAAGACGCTTCACTTCCGGAATGGTTGTAACTTCTGCAACAGTCGTCATTTCCGCAACAGTTTCACGAGGTTTTGGTTCAGTTGTTACAGTAGTCGTTATAAATTTCTGGTCAGTAACTTTCTGAGTTTTCGGAGTTTCTGCGTTAATATCAGTTTCCGGTTCAGTCTGTGCTGGTTTGGTATCTGTATATTCTTTTTTATCATCCTTTGGTGTCTCTGTTCCGGCGGCAGTGTTTATAGCAGATGCTTTTGAAGTTTCAGCCGTGGTGATTATGGATGATGTGGCCGATATTTTTGTATCTGAATTTATCGGTACTTCTGTAATTGTGATTATCTCTGAAACAGGTGTGACAGGTGAGTCTGTTTCCATTTCGCTTCTGGTTATATCAGATATGACTGTCGCACTTGTTTCGCCGACTGAGATGTTTATTTCATCATTTTTATCACCTGCCGGCAAATTATCAGATGTGTACTTTACAATACCGAATATCAGCGCAACACAAGCTGCGGCAGGTAGTGCAGTGAGGAGTATCTGCTTTGCGGTTTTGCCTTTGCTTACAGTATATTCGTCTGTAATGATCTCAGTAAATTCATCTTCATCCGGCTGATCTTTATATTCTGCATTATGATTTTTATCGAGTATCGCCTGAAGCATACGTTTTTCAGATGCTTCATCCGGTGCGATACTGTTCCATGAATCAATGATCTTTTTATTTTTCATAAAAATCATCGCCTAACCTTTCTTTCAGAATTGTACGTGCTTCATGAAGATGATTCCGGATAGTCGAATTCGGCTTCTGCAGGATCTCAGCAATCTCCGGACTTGTATATCCTTCGTAGTAGTAAAGATAAACCACGGTTTTGTATTTTTCGGGAAGATCAAGCACGGCCTGCAGTATTTCATTGGTATTCGCTTTTTCAGGACTTTTCAGATCTGTGTGATCGTCGATATTTTCATTGTTTCTCTGCCAGTGGTTCAGCATATTCAGGCAGATGTTCGTTGCCGTCCTTATAAGCCATGCCTTTTCGTGTTCTTCATTTTCAAACTGAGGACCTTTTCTTATCATCCGGTAAAATGTCTCTTCAACAGCATCTTCAGTGTCGGACTTGTTTTTCATGTATGCAAAGCACACACGGTAAACGGTTTTAACGTGACGCATGTAAATATCGGTTATTTCTTTGTCCGTACGTAACAAAGCTTCTGACATACTGCATCGCCCCCTTTCACTTATAATACAGTTGAACATGCCGAAGTGTCGGATGTTTTTTTAGTTTTTTATATGAAAATGGCCGCCTGTTCCAGCGACCGTAAAAAATATATTTTATTTTCTGCTGTCAAGCAGTCCGACAGCTTTGTCAAAATCAGAATAGATATGCTGGGTGCGGTTGAAAATGTCGTATTCAGCTTCGGCTTTTTCTTTAGCCTGCTTATGCGATATCTTTCCGTTGTCCTTTAAGATATCATATTTTCTGAATTCGAGAAATTCATTTACACTTGCTGCGAATTCCTCCATTGTGAAGGTGTTTTCACGTTCGATAAGATCTTCGATATAATCGAAATATCCGGATACAGCTCTTTCATATACTATTTCTGCCGCAGTATTTCTTGTGATCGCATAATGGAATTTATTCTGGATCGTCGCATAGAATTTCTGGGTTATATCAGAAGTTTTGTCATAGTCGATACTGCATTCTGCGAAAATATCAGTGATCTGCTGCCAGATGCGTCTTTCACTTGCGCGGATGGAGCGTACTCTTTCGAGGAGTTCTCTGAAATAGTCTTTGCCGAAAATGTTTTCTCCCTGTTTCATGCGTTCATCATCAAGGACGAAACCTTTCAGCATGTATTCTTTCAGAACGGATGTCGCCCATATTCTGAACTTTGTCGCTTGTTTTGAATTGACTCTGTAGCCTACGGAGATAATGGCATCGAGGTTGTAGAATTCAACTTTTCTTTTAACGTTTCTTGAACCTTCTTTTTGAACTGTTTCCAAAACGGAAACAGTTGAAGCTTTTATCAGTTCGCCTTCGTCATAGATATTAGTTAAATGCTTGCTTATAGCAGGGATATTAACTCCGAAGATTTCAGCCATAGCCTTTTGCGTTATCCATATGCTGTCGTTCTGTATAACAGCATTTACATCTATATCAGTATCATCGATGTGATACAGTACAACTCGCATTTCTTTGTTCATATCGGGCATAGCACATTTTGCTCCTATCTGAATGGAATTCGGTTGATTACGATTATATCACATAAAGTATGAATTAGCAACTGATTTCGTGGAAATGATGGTGTTTTATTTTGGAGTTAGCACGTAAGTGATATTTATAAATAGCATGCCGAAGGCATACCTTTCCGAAAAGGTGGCACCTTCGGTGCAATTAAAAAAAGTTCCCGCAGCAGAAACTGTGGGAACTTTCGCTTTTACGTGGGTTATAAATGATTCGTGTCAAAAATTGCAGATTTTCAGAAAAAGTTCGTGTAAAAATACGCGAATTTTTCGGAAAAATCCATTGATTTTTACACGAATATATATTATAATAAAGCTGAAAACTACATGGGAGGTGCTCGAATGTACAGAAAGATATCAGAATATCTTATCGAGTGGAAGAAAAGCCCGAACCGTAAACCGCTTATCCTTCAGGGTGCAAGACAGGTCGGAAAGACTTATGCTTTGCTTGAATTCGGTCGTAACAACTATGATAACGTAGCGTATTTTAATTTTGAAACTGATCCTAAGCTGGCTGATACATTTGCTGAAAATATTAGTCCGGCATATCTGCTTCCGATTCTCTCGCATATTGCCGGCACAACTATTGTTTCAGAGAAAACCCTTATAATATTTGATGAAGTTCAGCTGTGTGAACGTGCTCTGACATCTCTCAAATATTTCTGTGAGGAAGCTCCGCAGTATCATATCGTTGTTGCCGGAAGTTTGCTGGGAGTTGCGGTAAACAGGAAACAGTTCTCGTTTCCTGTCGGCAAGGTGGATATAAAGAATATGTATCCGATGGACATGGAAGAATTTCTTCTTGCATTAGGCGAGGATGCTCTTGTAAAAGAGATACGCAGGCACTTTGAAGATGATACTCCGATGCCAGTTGCACTGCATGATTCTGCTATGCAGTTATACCGTCAGTATCTGTTAGTTGGGGGGATGCCGGAGTGTGTTAATCAGTTTGCTCAGACAAAGGACTATCTGCTTGTACGTCATACTCAGGACACTATTCTGCTTGGTTATCTTGATGATATGAGTAAATACAACACTACGAACGAAATCAAGAAAACACGTCTTTGCTATGATAATATTACAGTTCAGCTTTCCAAAAAGAATACTCGTTTTCAGTATAAGCTGATAAAGAAAGGTGCGAGAGCGGCTGAGTTTGAAAACGCTGTAGAGTGGCTTGATCTTTCGGGTATCGTTTCTCAGGTGTACAGAGCCGAACAGATAAAGAAGCCTCTTGAAAATTATAAGGATATTGACTCTTTCAAGATCTATGTTTCCGATCTGGGACTGCTTTGTGCGAAAAAGGATCTGAATGCTGATGATGTACTTTATATGTCGGATGAGATAAATGATTTTAAGGGTGGTATGGCTGAGAATTACGTCAATAATCAATTCATTATGAATGGCTACCGCACTTATTACTG
>JBGUVZ010000102.1:0-2297 GCA_045220685.1 Oscillospiraceae bacterium
ATTCGTGCAGTAATAAAACACATCGGCATCTGCTTCTGTAACTGTATCCGGCATCTGAACGGTCAGTATTTTTTCATTTCTCCTAAACGCGCCTTTATCAATGGCAGTGACTGTATCAGGAATAACTACATCACCTTCTGCGTTTACTCCGTCAATGAGTATTCCGTTTACAATAACGAGCTTGTCCTCGGTTCTTCTGTCCTCCAGCCACTGTGTTCCGTAAAATGCATTGTCTCCTATTTCCTTTATCGTATCAGGAAGTTCTATGGTTTTAAGGTTTTTACATTCATTAAATGCTTCCTTGTCTAATCCGGTAACCGGTCTGCCGTTTACTTCGGCAGGAACTGTTACTGATTCGGCTGTTTTATCGATACATCTTACATTGAAGCCTTCCATTTCTGTAGAACGGTTGAATTCAAGATTTCCTTCTGTTACAGTTTCATATTCCGGCATATAGAATTCAGCGGAACATATCTGCTGAGGAAGCGCTGCGGCTGCAAGTGTCACTGAAAGGATCATAGCTGCAATTCTGCTGATTCTGCGGTTTGATTTTACAGATGTGTTAAGGTTCATAGCTTCGTTCATTTCCTTGTTGTTTATTACAGTATTCTTTTTCATGTCTTTATCCCCCTGAGATTTATTACAGTTAGTTTAAATTGATTTTTCCTTTTTGTTATTGATACGAAGTATATTACCGGTGTTATACTCTGTATCAGTGCCTTCATTAATAACATTCAAGGTTTGTTCCGAAAGTGTCACATGATTTAAAAATATTTTTTTGAATTTTTCTTTTAGGGGCACCTTCTGAATATTATAGCATATTTTTCACCGGATATGGTCACGATTTTATTCTTCCGGAGGCTCTGAATTATATTGACTTTGCCACATATATATGTTATTCTGAATGTAATTGTTATCCCGTACAAACGGTATCAGCTATTATATAAGTGAGGAAAATACTTAATGAAAAGAAATGCAATAAGAAAGATCGTTCTTCTTTCTCTTTCCTTCTGCATGGCGGGAATGCTTGCAGGCTGCGGAAATAGTGCATCTGAAAACAGCACTGCAGGAAAACCGACTAATTCAAAATCTTCTGACAGCAAACCGGCAGAAGCGGAAAAAGAAGTGGAACACAGTGCCGACGCACAGGAATTTGACGAAAACATAATCGGAACTGCCGACGGATACGGCTATGAACTCTGGAAGGACAAAGGCGATACTAAATTCTTCGTTGAACCGGGCGGCGGATGTTTTTCATGTGAATGGAAAAATATCAACAACGCTCTTTTCAGACGCGGACAGAAATTCGACTGCACGCAGACCTACGATCAGCTCGGAAATATCTCCATGGATTACGGCATCGACTATAAACCGCAGGGAAACTCATATATGTGCGTTTACGGCTGGACCAAATCCCCGCTCGTGGAATTCTACATAGTAGAATCATGGGGCACATGGCGTCCGCCGGGAGCACCTTTCGCCATCGGAAATGTCACCGTGGACGGTACAGTATATGACATATACAAGGCCACCCGCATTGAACAGCCATCCATCGACGGCACCCAGACCTTCGACCAGTACTGGAGCGTCCGCCGCGAAAAGCCATCCGGCGAAGGTACAAAAAGAGAAGGCACGATCTCGGTTTCAAAGCACTTCGACGCTTGGAAGAAGTGCGGGCTTGACCTCGGCAAAATGTATGAAGTTGCTCTTACCATCGAGGGATACCAGTCAAACGGCAGTGCTGTGATCTATAAAAACGATCTGAAGATCGAAGGAAATTATTCTGAAGCGACTGATATTGAAGTTAATGTTGATGAGGATGCTATCAAAAAGCTTGAGAATGGCGGACAGTGATCTACTGATCTGCTAATATTTGAAAAAAAACCCCGCCGCATCTCACCGGATGAATAAACCGGTGTCTGATGTAACGGGGTTTATGCGTTATATTACAAGTTAATTTGATTTTGACAAAAAATAAAATAGAAGAACGCATGCTACTACCAGCACAATTATAATATTTATGATACGTGTGTACAGCCTTACGCCGCTCATTATATTTTTTACGGCATTATCATATGCTTCAGGATTCGGGCTTTCCTTATCCTTATCGAAATCAGAAGAACGATCAGCTTCTGAAATGGTATGAGTCTTTTCGGCAAGTTTTATTTTTTCAGGTGACATTTCATTCTCCTTCGAAACTGATTATGGTAAAAACGGCACCTTCAGCTAACGCTGTGAAAGTGCCGTTTGGATTATCGGATATTAAGCGTGCGCTTTTAGCGCACTATCAATAGCAC
>JBGUVZ010000103.1:0-3692 GCA_045220685.1 Oscillospiraceae bacterium
ACAAATATTCCTCCGTAGCTCAGTCGGTAGTAGCACCTGACTGTTAATCAGGGTGTCACTGGTTCAAGTCCAGTCGGGGGAGCCAAAAGTAAACTCCGCATTTCGTTTGAAATGCGGAGTTTTTTGTTTGTATTTTGCACGTGATTGATGAAAAAACTGATTTCGTAAGAAAATTTGTAGTTGTTGTACAAAATTCAGAGCAATAAATAGTTATGCGACAGGTGAAAATAGATAGAAACGATATTGAAATGAAATATCAAATCGGTTATAATTATATATAGTGAATGTTGACCTTATAACTGAAAGGTGTTTTATTATGGGTAACGATGTAGTAGTCAAGTTAGATTCCAACAGGGATCTGAAAGGTTTTATGGAATGTGTAAACAAACTCCGCGGATCAGCAAAAGCAGTTCAGGGAGATACTATTGTTGATGCGAGAAGTACTCTTGGTATCGCTTCCATGATGGTAAACGGAACTTTCCAGCTGATAATGGCTCCTGATAACGATAGGGAACTGTTTTCAAAGTGGATGGTAGGATAAGTTTCACATCATATCTGACTAATAACAATTGTCCCCTGTATGAATGATATGCAGGGGTATTGTTTTTTACGAAATAAAAAAGGCTTCCGGAATAACCGAAAGCCTGAAGCAGGGGTGGTAAGAATCGAACTCACGTCAAAGGTTTTGGAGACCCCTATTCTACCATTGAACCACACCCCTATGTGTAATGTGTTTTTTCAACGATAATTATTATACCACATAATTAATCGTTTGTCAATAACTTTTTTAAAAAAATTCAAGGAGGAATTGTTGTGAAAAAGGATACGATCACAGGGATCGTTGCAGCTGTAATAGTGGGAGGATACTCACTGCTCGGCTTCTGGACACAGCGATGGGTCGAACAGAAGCAGAATGCAGGTGACGCTGCAGAAGGCATGGAAGCTGCCGTATCGCTGACACAGCCGGTTACATCATGTGTAACGGAAGAGAGTATTTCATCTGTGATGACTACAGTATCATCAGGTGTATCAGTATCGGAGACTGTATCGCTTACGGCTGTTTCATCAGAGATATCGACCAGTGTTTCTGAAAGTGTTACTTCTGAAACAGTTACAGAAACGGAAGTTACGGAGACTGAACCACCGGTGACGGAGGCTCCTCATGAAGAAACAGCAGCACCCGAACAGCCTAAACCGGATCCGGAGCCAGAACCTGAGCCGGAACCACAGCCGCAGCCTGAGCCCGAACCGGAACCTGAACCAGAGCCGGAACCGGCTCCGTCAATACCAGATTCAGCAAATGAGTTTCAGCGTGAACTTTTCAGACTCGTCAATGAGAGAAGAAGCCAGGTGGGTGTAAATCCGCTTCAGTGTACTGAACTCTATAATATAGGCGCTGACAGAAGAGCGTCTGAAATTGCGGACGTCTTTGAACACACCCGTCCGGACGGACGCGAATGGTACACCATTTTTACTGACATTGGTATTCCGGCAGGATATATGGGTGAAAACATTGCCGCCGGCAGTTCAACGCCGCAGGGAGTATTTGAGCAGTGGTGCAATTCGCCTGACCATTATGCGAATATGATAAACGGTAATTACAAGTATATCGGCATAGGATATGCAGATAAACCGGGTACTGAATACCAGCACTACTGGGTACAGCTTTTCGGATAAATAATCCGCAAACTACATTTGCTCCATGCATATCAGCTAACAGTAAACAAAAAATATCAGCATATCTTCGTGCAGTGAGGATATGCTGAATTTTTTTATAGTATGTGAATATCTTTACGAGTTAATATTCTTATTCCACTACTCTGGTTGCAGAACCGTACGCCTTCAGAGGTCTTCCGGTCTCGTCAAATTCCGTCGTGTACCTTACCATGAACGGTATACGCTGCTCAGTAAGCGGGATAATGGCTTCAAGATGCTCCACGCCTTCTGAAAGCTGTTTCATCCAGTCATAGTACATATCTGAGTAATCGGAAGGGAAAAGTCCTGATTCGAATACCGGGTCAGGATAATTCTTTACTACCGGAGGAAGACCGAGGTTTTTCTGGCAGCGGAAGCACGGGAACATATCTTTCGTGATTATGTTGTACTCCCACATGTAAACATCTATCTGTTCAAATGCACGTCTGAAGTTCTGGTCGTCTTTCAGAAGCTCGCGGTATTGCATTTCCTGCGATGTGATATTTTTGATTCTTGAGTAGAACAGATGGTTGCTTCCGCTTTTGCCTAAGAGCTGAATCGTACTTCTTATTAAGATTTTCTCCTCACCGCAGCAGTCAGAGCTTACAGTGCGCCATGTTACGCATTCTTCTTCCTTACCTGTTGCGATTATCTTTTCGAGCACATCGGTGTAGATCTGTCTTGCGTCATCGTCAAAGTATGTCCACGAGTCAACGGCTATAAGATCGTGTTCCGTCATATTCATGCCTATTTCCTGAAGGAATTTTTTATTGACACGGATGACGTCTGCTTTTCCGTTGCGGTATTCAAAAACAGCTGCTGCGCCTACAAAATTGTTGAAGATAAGAGATTCGGCTGTGTCGTTGGTAAGGAAATCAAATGCAACTTCTGCGTTGGTCTCCTTGGAACGCATCTGTGTGAGAGCGACTCCGGTGGAACTGTTTTTCAGCAGACCGCGGAAATCCATCTCTGACAGCGGTTTTGAATAATAGAATCCCTGTATGTAGTAGCAACCGATGCTTTCAAGGAAGTCGGCCTGTTCGGCAGTTTCAACGCCTTCAGCGATTACCGGAAGGTTGAGCCAGTTTACCATGCGGACAACGGAGCTTAATATAGTCGCACCGCGCTTGTTGCTGCTCTTGTCCTCGTCAAGAAATTTCATATCGAGCTTTATCATGTCGAAGTCGATGTCCTTGAGAATGTTTAATGATGAATAGCCGCTTCCGAAGTCGTCCATTTCAACGATGTATCCGTAGCTGTGGAGCTTGCGTACAGCTTCATTGATGAAGTCGCTGTTTCCGAGAGTAGCCGATTCAGTTATTTCGACACGGAGATATTTCGAAGGTACGTCATACTGCATGCGTATCTTTTCTAGATTGTCGATGAAGTCCGGACTGAAGATGTCGTATCGTGTAAGGTTGATAGACACCGGTACAATGTGTATGCTTTCTTCAATGCATTTTTTCAGGAACTGGCATACCTTTTCAAACACATACATGTCCAGCTTGGTGATAAATCCGTTCTTTTCGTAGATAGGGATGAACACACCCGGTGAAATAAGTCCGCGTTCCGGATGCTGCCAGCGGATAAGGGCTTCAGCACCTACTATAAGGCCGGTGGTATGGTTGTACTGCGGCTGGTAGTAAACCACAAATTGTTCTTCCTTAAGGGCTGTCTTCATAAGCCCTGAGATCTCCTGCTCGGTCACCAGATCGTTTCTGAGGTTTTCCTTGTATATGGTGTACTTTCTTGTGTAACTGCCTTTGATGGACTTCTGGGCGATTATAGCACGGTCAACAGCGCCCTCGGCATTTACGCATTTGTCCATAATATAGATTCCGGCGTTGCACATTACTTCGAGGGAGAGATCGAAGTCTGATACACGTTCGAGAAAATCGGTTATAAAGTCGTTTATTTTTAATTAAGGGCATTTTGTATATAACATGAAACCGTCAGATTCTATAACGCAGCCGCATCCTGAGTGCTTTAAAGTATCA
>JBGUVZ010000104.1:0-2687 GCA_045220685.1 Oscillospiraceae bacterium
AAACTACGAAAACTTTATCCGAACCATTTATGTTTGTACCTTTTACATCAGTAAATCCCCACGGGGCATCCGCTCCTAAAGGATAATAGATTACTTTGGCGCAAGTATCTAAAATAAAAAAAATCTGTTTTCCTATTATATCCTTTGCTTTATGAAGTGCTTTCAGCTTTTCAATTGATTTTTCTTTAATTTCTAAAATATCATTTTCTGAAAGAGCGTATAATTTTGCCTTACCCATTTAATAATTCCTCCAGAAAATATATATCATCAATTGCAGATCGAATGAAATCAATATTCTGTTGTTCTGTACTGTCATTGATTTTACCCATAAAATTTACGTTTGACTCAGAAATTGACTCATTTTCTGAAGACAAAAGAAAATCGGCAGAAACTCCAAGAACGTCTGAAATTTTCGCTAGCTCAGTAACATTAATTGCTTTTATTCCTTTAATGATCTTGTTCATTACTTGCTTTGAAATTCCAAGAGCATCAGCAAGCATCTGCTGAGTCATACCACGATGTTCAATTTCTTTTTTTATATTATTTCCAACTTGTTTAAAATCTGTCGTATACATAATAAGCCTCCAATAACAACGACATAAGTTCTGATTCTATATAACTATGTTAGCATAAAGTAAAAAGAAAGTCAATGATTTGTTGACTTTCTTTGAAATAAAAATTTATTAAAATGCCGTTTATTAAGAAAATGTGGTGCCTTCGGCACAATTATAAAAAGCATCTACTCAGCTCTTGTTTCTGCCAGATAGATACCCCATTCCTTAAGTTCTTCCGGTAAATCAAAAACACTCATTCCATTATAGTCATATCGTCTTGATTGACCAGGTGTTTCGCGGGTAAATGTATCCCATGCAGTAATCAGATGATTAGTTTTCTCTATTTCATGAGCTTCAAAGAAAGTATCAAAAGCTGATAAATTCCTGCTGTAGATAGTCACAATATTATATTTGTCAAGCATAATTTCATCCTGACTTTCATGACAACCAAATCCAAACTTACTGATACCATCATTTATTAGTAATTCACCGTAACGATCTAACAAAACAATAGCCTGTTCGACTGTACATCCGTCAATATAATAAACATCATTATGCAGCTCTTCTACAATGCCTGGTTTAATTTCTTTCTCTCTGTCACAAGTAAACGGTATTTCAAGTATAAAAAACAATCGTTCATCATGCATAACAATAAAATGCTGAAAAACTTTAAGGATCTTTTCTGCATTTACACTAGCCATGATACTCATTTCACTTGTAATTTCATAACCTTCATTCAGCTTTTCAGGCGCAAACACCTTATAGCCTTTTACCATGTTTAACATATCTCATCCACTTCCTTTATTTTTTCTCTAACTTGCTGATCTTTACAGATGAAGCTATTGCATATACAAAAAGAATAATAAGTACAAGCGCTTGAAAAACAGTAAAGATTACATTGTCATACAAACATGATAATCCTATAAAAACAAATTCCATGAAAGTGAAAAGAAAAGCAATCCCTGATTGTCTGTAATAAGGTTTCTTATTCATTTTTTCACGTTCTTCTTTCGAAGCATATATATAAGCGTTATTCATGAGTTTACCTTTTTCCATAAAATTCATAACGCTAAGAAACAGGTTAATTCCAGCAATTGCAAATACAATTAACGATACAATTATTTTCCCTTTATCCATAGTTGTCCTCCCATTAATCTTAAATAGCACGACGAAGTCGTACATTTTTTTAAGACATCCCCGTCTTCCATGCAGTAAATTCGCCAGTCCAGTATTTCTTTGGAAGGATAATTACTGAATCACACTTATCTGGTGCTGCTATTATCGGATAAACGCTGCCATTGATGCAGTTTCCCGGAATGTCCTTTCGAAATACCATTACCGACATGAATTTTACCATAATATCTTTATCATCTACAGTTACCGGAAATTCAAGAGAAGTCCTGTCAAATTCAGCAGTTACTATTTCAGCTGCCTTTCTGTATTTTTCCGGTATCTCCTCTGGCTTTTTACCTTTATACGAAAAAATGATATGCGCCGTTTCTTTCAGTATTTCCGGATTTTCTTCGCCTATCTCATCTGTAGTATAGATAAAATTAGCAGGATGATCTCCGCTAGCCTTCGGATCAAACAACGCCACATTCGCCTGAAGGAGAACGGCGTAGTATATCTTCCCGTATTTAAACAGAATATTTTTGTCTTTATATATCTGATAAAGTCCGTCAGTTGTGCGTAACCATAACGGCATCGGAAGAATTTTGAATCGTATCGGCTTTTTACAGTAATTCTCCCTCATCCTGTAAAGATTTTCTTTTAAATCGATCTCCATATCGTAAATCCTCATATATCCAATCTCATTATAGTACATCGAAGGCGTTCCGCTTAAAATGGTGGTGTCTGCGGCACAATTATTAAATTGAAATCCACAAAGCAGGACGAACGCCAATGCTCTCCCAGTGAACAGCCATTCCGAATCCAAATACCATTCCATCAGGAAATACAGATGCAGCCATAAGATTTGTGCGGCCAGGTGAACGAAGCCACCAGTGGCAGGCGTTATTTTCTTTTACATCAAAGCCGCTTTTTATAACAGGTTCTGTAGGTGTACAGATTCTGTCTTTATCATTTTCGAAATATTTTCTTACATCTTCCTCACTAATACAGAATATTTTATCC
>JBGUVZ010000105.1:0-6728 GCA_045220685.1 Oscillospiraceae bacterium
GCTAAAAACACTTTTAATATATCTGAAGAAAGAAGACGCATATTGCTTGTCGAAGACGATCTTGTCGGTCAGGAATCGATGAAGGCAACGCTGGAAGACAGATATGAGGTTCTTATCGCTGAAACCGGAGAGGAAGCGCTGGAAATCATTCATGAGCAGCATGAAACAGTCAGCATTGTCCTGCTCGATCTCCTCCTTCCGGGAATCAGCGGAATCGACGTACTTAGCAGGATAAAAAAAGATCCGGAATATTCCCGTCTTCCTGTCATTGTAATGACATCAGACAATGAAGCGGAAGTGGAATGCCTGACGCTAGGTGCAGTGGATTTTATACCGAAGCCCTATCCTGCCTCAAAAGTTATCCGCGCACGCATACGCAGGACAATAGAACTGTACGAAGACCGCGAAACCCTGCGGCTTACTGAGAAAGATCAGCTTACCGGACTTTACAACAGAGAGTTTTTCTACCACTATGTCGCACAGCTCGATCTGTATCACCAGGACACGCCGGCAGATGCGATAGTGTTTGACATCAATCATTTTCACACATACAATGATCGTTACGGAAGAAAACGCGGCGATGAGATCTTAAAGTGTATCGCCGACAAGGCCATGTCATATGTAAATGAAGCAGGCGGTATCGTCTGCCGCACCGGAGCAGACACTTTTATGATGTACTGCAAACACACCGACGATCATAAAGCTCTTCTTACACGTCTGTCCGCATGCCTGAACGACGGTACAGACGGCGAAAACCCGGTTCGTCTCAGAATGGGCATATACGCCAACGTAGATAAAACCACCGATACTGAACGCAGATTCGACTGTGCAAAAATGGCTGCAGACAGCGTCCGCGACCGCCTGACAGCACCAATCGGATTCTTCGATAATTCGATGCGCGAAGCAGAGATCCTCAGAGAACAACTTATAGATGACTTTCACACTGCAATTCGTGAAAAACAGTTCGTCGTTTTCTATCAGCCGAAATTCGACATCAGAAAAGATGTTCCGGTCTTAAGCAGCGCCGAGGCTCTGGTTCGCTGGTTTCATCCGAAGCTTGGACTTGTAAGCCCAGGTGCTTTTATTCCGCTGTTTGAGAATAACGGCCTTATCGAAGAACTTGACCACTACGTCTGGGCGCAGACTGCTTCACAGATAAAAGACTGGAAGGAGCGCTTAAACATCTCTCTTCCGGTATCGGTAAATGTATCACGAATAAACCTGTACGATCCGGAACTTACAGACAGACTTCTTAACATCACGAAGGAAAACGGAATCAAAACCGAAAACCTTCTGCTCGAAATAACCGAATCGGCATATACCGATAAAACTGATCAGATAATAACAACAGTCAAAGATCTGCGTAAGCATGGCTTTATAATTGAAATGGACGACTTCGGCTGCGGTTATTCTTCAATGAGTATGCTTATAGATATGCCTATAGATGCACTTAAACTTGATATACAGTTCATCCGCAGCGCATTCAAGGAGCAGAAAGACACCAGACTTCTGGACGCAATGATAAAACTTGCTGCATCCTTTGAAGTACCGACCATAGCAGAAGGTGTAGAGACGGCCGAGCAGTATGCCGAACTGAAAGCTTTAGGCTGCAATGTCATCCAGGGCTATTATTTCTCACGTCCGCTCCCGGCAGATGAATTTGAAAAACTGATGATTGAATCACCGAGAAAGGAGAACAAATAATGCTGACAGCCCAAAAACTTGAAGAATACGGCGCAGACACGAAAAAAGGTATGTCCCGTTGTGCCGATAATGAAGCGCTGTATCTTCGTCTGGTAGATGTCACCGTTAAAGAGCTTTCCTCCGGTTCACTCGGAGAAGCACTCGAAGCGAATGATCTTGAAAAAGCGTACTACATCGCACACAAACTGAAAGGCGGCGTGAACAATCTGGAACTTAAGCCGATCGCCGTTCCGTTATGCGAACTCACCGATCTGCTCCGCAACAAACAGCCTGGTGACTACAAGGGCCTTTACGACGAGATTATAAGCAGAACGAATGATCTTCTTGCGCTTTAATCATACCTGAAAAAATGATCTCTGAAAGCTTATGCTTCTCACCGTTCCGGAGATCGAATATTATATTAAATTTAATAACCGCCTGCCCTGCAAAGATCATTCATCTTCAGGACAGGCGGTTAATATTAATCTTATGTACGATCTTTCAGGTCTGCAGTTTAGCTTGCTGCTTCTTCCTCTTTCTGATCTGAGCTTTCGTACATCGTATTTGTTTTTCCAATTTCATCGTTAAGAACAGCACCGTCAAGAGTTACATTTGCATCGCATTTATCGATAACGCTGTTTTCTGCACGTCCGGCAACAGCACCAGGTGTAACTGCTCCTGTGATCTGAGCAGTAACTGAGCAGTCGATAATTTTAAATGCTGTTTCTTCACCGTAGTAATACAAACCTGTACCTACAAGTCCACCGACATGAGTACCACCAGGAACATTTATTGTTGCATTAACCCTGCAGTTCTTTATAATTCCCGGATATTCATGTGTCTGTACACCCTCTGTTTCAAGAGCGATATCTCCTACAGAATGTGTACCGCTGTATCCGCAGAGACCGCCAATTGCATGGCCGCCTTTTTCAGAAATTATCTCTACGTCTGCAGTACAGTCAGTTACAGAGTCCATCATTTCCAGGCAGCCGGCAATTCCACCAAGACCAACAGGTTCATTGCCTTCAGCGATAATTACACCTTTGGCATTGCAGTTTTCCATTGTTCCTCCGAAACTGCCGCCGATTATCAGGCCGCCGCATTCAGCTATGTCACACTGAACGATCCTTCCGTCTGAGAAATCATTATCTCCGAGGACACGGATCGTTGTACCGTCAACTTCGCAGTCATGAACATGATTGGTTGAACCGCCAGTGATACCGCCAATCGCATTAACCGCAGCGATCTCATTTTTTCCAGTCAGTTTAACATCGTGGATCTCGCCCATGTTATATCCGACTACAGCGCCGACAGCCATAGAGAAAGTATCAGTGCATCTGAAATAGATATTCTCCGCTGTAAGGTTTTTGACCTCGCCAAGATTCATACCGATAATTCCGGCTCCGCATATCGGATAATCAGATTCAAATCTGACATTGGAAATGGTATGACCCTGTCCGTCAAACACACCCTGGAACATGCACGAATAATCACTCATATCATCAAGGTTCATCGTACCAATAGGAGTCCACTCCACACCTGTACAATCGATATCCGCCGTAAGAACAACTGTCTTTCCAGCATATCCGCCGGCAGAACCGTCTGATACGGTCTTAGCAAATGATACAAGTTCATCAGCTGTACCGATCTCAATAATATCGCTTTCCGATTCATTATCAGCCTCAGATTCAGCATTTTCAGTTTCCTCTTTAGCCGAAGTTACTGCTTCTGTTGTAACTGCTTCGTTATCAGTCTGAGATACGCTTTCGTTCGCTCTGCAGGAAGATAATGATAACGACAATGATAATGTAAGTGCCGCCAGCCAGATAAGTTTTCTTTTCATAAATATGATCCTCCATGTATATATTTAGTTAGCTTATGCTAACCATACAGTAAAAAATAAACCGGGATCATGAATTAAACAGATGATCCCAGCCGCAGGCATAAAATGTCTGCAATTGTGAAATATATGTTTTAGCTTCACTCTTTTTCATTTCATGACGAATAATCTCGAAAAATCCGTGAATATAGGAACTGCAAAGAAGATGAATCAGCTGCGGTGCAGCACGTCCTGATGAAATCACATCATTACCAGTGTTTTCTATATATCTGAGAGTATGCGTTTCATCTATATCGACTATTTCATCTATAAAACCGGCAAATCTTGTCCCCTCACTGTAACAAACAAGCAATCTGAAAGTATCATAATTTTCATAAATATAATCGATCATTTGATCAATATAATTACTATACTCGCGTTTAAACTCTTCATCATGGAAAAGTTTTTTCTGATCTTCCGTCGGTTTGTTTTCATAGTCGTTCATATAGCGCATGAACATAACTTTCAATGTATCTGCACAATCACTTACTAATGCAGAGAACAGTTCTTCCTTGTCACGATATCTGGTGTAAATAGATCTTGCAGACGTCCCGGCTTTATCAGCTATTACACGAAGCGAAGCACCGGAATACCCCTTAGAAAGGAATTCCTTCATCGCCTGATCAAGAAGCTTTTCCGTAACGCCTTCAATACGATTTGCCATCTATTTCCCTCCCCGTTCCAAACATTTGAAACACTGTTTCAAATTATAGCACATGTATTTTTAAATGTCAAGGTTTTAAGGAAAAATAGTTACCCTGTTCTAACTTACAACAATTATAGTTTTTAAGCCAGCTGGCGATGACAGCTGGCTTATTACAATTGTGCTGAAGGCACCACCATTTTTTATTTGTCAAGAGAAGTAAAACGTAATTCGGAAAAGTATCTAATTTTCAATGAACGCAAAAGATTCATGATATGCATGTTGCAGAAAAACAAGCCCTCCGAAATTCTCCGGAGAGCTTGCTTATTCGGTTTTAAATTTGAATCACGCTCCCCTGGTACCTGTAAAGATCATACTGCGCAAAGTTAAAATTAAAATCTTCCATAGTTATTCCTTATGCAGCAACAAGGCAGGCATTATCTTCCATATCGCACCTCACTTAAGTACACCTGCAAGAACATCATAGTTCTTCTGCATAAGTGAAATATAGCTTGCTCCTCCTGCGATATCGTCCTTAGATACTGACTGAAGTGAATTGAGTTCTGCGATTTCAGCATTCTTTCCTGATGTGCTGATAATAGTATTTGCAATATCCTTGCTTGAATTTTCCAGAGTGAAGATGGCTTTACTGTCAAGTTCCTTTACTTTATCCGAAAGAAATGTGATAGTTTCGAAGCTTGCCTCTGTTTCAGCAGAGCAGCCGATAAACGCAGCATAGTAATCAAGACCATAATCATCAACAAAGTAACGGAATGGGAATCTGTCACCGAATACGAGTGTCTTTACAGACGAACTGTCAACAAGTGTCCGGAAACTATTATCGAGTTCAGAAAGTTTTGCTTCATAGCTGTCAAGATTTGCCTTGTAATCAGAAGCGTTTTCAGGATCAACGGCTTCAAGATTTATTTCAATCTCAGAACAAAGAAGCTTTGCATTTTTTAATGAGAGCCAAACATGTTCATCGTATTCTTCCTCGCCATCTTCATGTTCATGGTCGTGCTCATGCTCATGTTCGTCTTCCTGCATACCTTCCTTGAGTTCCTCAACCTTAGCTGAATCACCGAGGACATCCATGAGATTAATGACTTTCATATCCTTGTTATGAGCTTCTGCAAGCGCATCCTCTACCCATTCGTCAGACTCACCGCCTACATAAATAAACATGTCACAGGTCGAGATCTTTATCATATCGTCTGCGGTCGGCTGATAGCTGTGAAGATCAACACCGTTGTCAAGAAGATATGTAAGCTCTGCATTATCAGCATGATCACCAAGGATTTCCTTTACCCAGTCATATTCCGGGAAAATCGTGCAAACTACGCTGAACGGCTCAGAAGAAAAAGTTGTATCTGCTGTACTGGTATTCTCAGAGTTCTTGTCATCCGTCTTGACGGATATAGAAGTGTCACTGGACTCCAAAGAACTTCCTGCTGCACCACAGCCTGTCATTCCCGTCATAGCCATTGCTAAAGTAAGTGCATAAATACCAATTTTCTTATTAAACATAAAAAAAGAACCTCCAAATTAAAACATTGATAGCAAAACAAAATAAGGCGAATCTTCATACGGCATAGCCGAAAAATACACCCTGCGTTACTTAAAAAGGCATAGTTATCCCATAAATTTACGTTTGGGCATAACTAACCTAAAGATGATTTTACTGTCAATATTTAATTAAGAAGTTCTACTTTCAGAGATATCAGAGTAATATGATCAGATTTTGTTCCGGTAAAGCTCTTTACGATCACGGACAATGCGAATATCATGACCGAAAGATGCATAACACCTGTAAGCGCTGTACCAAGCGTTTTAATAGTTTTGAAGCACTCCGAAAGTTCCATACAAACAGAGCAGTCTTCATCGGTACAATCATGATCTGCGTGAGTAATAATAAAAAATGATGAGCCTAAAACGACAATGCTGAAAACAATAAGAATTATCCATGAAATAATTTTCTTTCTGCTGTTTGTCATTTGTTACTCACCTTCTTTACTGCATATTTTAATGACTACCGGATCTGTAAGATTCAATTGTTCAGCGCGAACTGTAAAACGAAACTGATAATCATTATCACTTTAATATTATATTCAGTCAACCTTAATTTGTCAATATTTTAAAGAAGGATTCTACATTTTTAATAATTTGAGAATGGTTCTCAAATTTATACTATTCATTTTTACTATGGTATTTTCATTATCGGATAGGATCGAAAAATGTGCGAAAGAAAATGATATATTTTTTTTACTTACTCAAACTTCGCACATCAAAAGTGAGAATATGAAAGTTGCGAGCAAGGCACTTAACGAGATGAACGCAGAGAATTCCACGATAGGAGAACTGGAATCAGCGGCGCATACAGCATTCGCCCGCAGAGCGATTGCAGTGAATGCAATGTCAGCGATCAATGCGAAGATAGAGGCGATAGAAGAACAGATACCTGTCGTTACAGACTTCATGAAGTACAGAGAATTTCATCAGCAGTACCGTTCTCTATCGGGCAGA
>JBGUVZ010000106.1:0-5845 GCA_045220685.1 Oscillospiraceae bacterium
TACTATTATCTGTTCGCGGTAAACGCCCGGAGCGATGTGTATGTATACGCGCTGTTCCTCAGAAGTTGGATTTATCTGAGCGGCAGCGTTTACAGCTTCTGAAACGGTACTGTAGCTGCCGTCTTTGTCAAAGTAACCAACGTAAAGATGAGCTCCCTGAGTCTGAGTTGGGGACGGTGAAGGAGACGGGGAAGGAGTAACGATCGGATCATCCTGTGGTTCTGAAACTGTACCGAGTTTTACATTGTTTGCCGGCCAGCTTCCGTACCAGGCATATCCTGTTCTTCTTTCCTGGCTGATCTTCATAACATCGTCATAAGCTTTGCCATCACGGTCGGCAAACAGTGGTTTGCAGTTCTGAAGATCGTAGAATCGTGCCCATGTGGTCGAGCCTTCGGAGTAAGTCACGACCTTATCAGATTTGTCAGCGTTCCAGTCGAATTTCGTATTCTCGATTTTTACGGAATCAAACCATGTTACCGCGGCGTTGATGCTCTGGATCACTTCTTTTGTTTTCATTTCATCCGGAAGTGAGCGGAGAAAATCGACTATTCCCGAACTCTCCGATGTACATACGGACGGAAGTTCATAAGCTCTTGCAGATGCAGGTGCGAGAGTGTTTTCATCGTGCTGCTGACACCATGCGGTAAGAGTGCCGTTTACTTTTATCTGGCTTTTCAGAATGCAGTCTATACCTTTATTTACCGCGTTCTGAGCTTTCTGTCTGCGGTCACTGTCAACAAATGCGAAATCCTCAGATCCGTCGCCGACTTCCTTCATTATTCTGAGAACAGCGACCATAGCCGAATCGTTGAAGGTTATATGAGCGTGATATGTTCCCGGATCACTGAAAACCTGCGGCCATCCGCCGTTTGAGTACTGTCCGTTTATCAGAAGATCGATGCCCTTAAAGCAGGATGTTTTGTATTTTTCATTCTTGGTTGCATTATAGAGCTTCGCAAGATAGCGTATCTGTCCCCATGTTGCGTTGTTGTCGATGGTAGATTTGTTCCATGAGCCGGATGTTTCGGTTTTCATATCCTTGCGCCATCCGCCGTCCCAGAGCTGATATGCGACTATCTCATCGCCGTAGGATATCGCTTCGCTGCTCGTCCACCATGACGCATCCTTTTTACTGTAAGTGCTCCACGAAAAATCATTGTCACCGGCATAAACTTTTGTAATATCACCGGACTGCACCGGTATAGTCGTCATAAGCATGCAGGCTGTAAGTATTACCGCTGCCGCTCTCTTTTTATAATGTCTCATAAGACGTTCCTCCCTGGTTATGAACAGTGTCGTTTTTATGTGTTGAAAACAGAGTTCATAAACCTGAATTTTAGCTTTACCATACACTTAGATTATATCATTGAATGGGTAAAACGTCAACGAAGGATTTTAACAATATCGTCGAAAATATATATACAACTAACAATGATGATTTGTTGAAAGAAACAGTTGTTTGTTTAGTACTTATATGGTAAAATAATAGACAGAGAAACTACTATTTATTACAGTAAGTAAATAAAGATTGGAGCATTCTATGAAAATCAATAACGAGCCGGATTTTGATAACAAAGCGTCTTTGGATAACTATCAGTTTTATAATTCTATAAGAAAAAGAATAAAATTTCATAATGGTATATTAGTTCTGTTTGAACTGTTTCTGATGTATGCAATGCTGATGTCACTTATGTCAGTAGGTCAAATCAAGGGGATCATTATTATATTTACAGGAGTTTTACTTCTTGCCAAAAATCTGCTGTGTCTGTTTTCAAACATCCCGAAAAAATTTCATATATCATTATCTGTAGACAGCTTCGCAATATTGATGTTTATTATTTGTAATGCGGAGGGGTACAGTACTTCACGCAGTATTTTAAGCAGCATACCTTTTGAACTTATACTTCCTGCGATATATGTATACTGGGTATATTCGAAAAACTGTACAATAGAAAAAGCACTTTACGAACTGCCTGATTATCCGTATTTCAAAACCGAACTTTATCATCCGACTGATAAACTCGAACCGATACCATTTGATGAAGGTAATAAAACAGATCAGCTTCTGAAAAAATATCTGTTTAATGCTTATACACACGGCAGATCCCAGATTTCAGGATATATTCGCTATGGCTGTGTCATACTCGCTTTTATATGCCTGTTCTTCCTTTCTGGATTTGTGTCTGAAGCAGCTAAAGCCGGAAAAGCTGTTCAGTATGAACCGGGGAAAATATATGATGAATCGGAATATCTCGTACTGAATGTTGACACAAGTGATCCTGTCAATACGGCATTTATATCAGACAAAAATATGTGGATAAAACTTGCAGGTGACGAAAAATATATAAGCGTGGTCGGAAGTCATTCCTATCTAAATGATCTGAAAGCCCAAAAGTCGTCTTTGCTAACGGTGAAAACAATCAAACCCGATGATCTGAGTTTTCATTATGAAGTGCTTTGTTTACCGGTATTAAAAACTAGTGTTAGTGAATTAAATGAAGATAGCAGAAATTATCTTCAGTCAATTACCATAGATAATATCTGTGTAAAGATAGTCAATAAAGACCTTACTGAAGATATGATACTGTATCTGACACTCGGTATACTTCTTCTGGCAGCTGTTTATCTGCTTTCAGATGTATTATTATCAAAATTGATCAGGTCATAAAAATGGTGGCAGCTCATTCGAGCTGCAGTTGATAATTTTCACCTCAGTTCTGAGGTGAAAATTACCATATAACAAAAGCAATCCCCCTGATTTCACATGAAAAGTCAGGGGGATTGCTTTTTAGGATCAATTGTTCTTTTGCAGATACTCCTTAAGAGCATTCTTTAGATATTTGTAGCGTTCAAACTTCTCTGCCTTCGCAAAATGCACTTCACGAAACTGTTCCGGATTATCGCTGTAATCAAGTTTTTCATCTCCGAACTGCTCGCTTGTAAGATCGAACAATACATCTCCGACAACATTGTAGCAGTGATAATTGCCGCCGCGGCGCAGAATACCATAAACCTTTCCTCCGAAAATATCCTGTGCAAGAAAAGCCGTTATTGCACACTGACCAACTGTTTTGTTATCTTCACTCCATAAAATCCGAAGGCGCGGCGCACATGTGTACTCGCACCAGATTTCAGAAAGGATATCATAAAACTTACGTGGATCTTTAATATCTTTAAATTCATCATTTACTGGCGGAACAGAAGCATCTTCCCAGCCGTAGAAATTGTAGTTCATTGTTTTCACTCCTGTAATTATGTTGGTAATTTGTTCGAACTGTTGTTTTATTATTTTACCATACAAACACCTTACTGACAACGTTTTTTATTCTGGAAATTGAATTTCATAATTGATTTCAATACTGCTGTCACAAAATTCTTAGTTTTTCAGAGTGGTTTTGTCACAAAATTCTCGGCTTTTGGAGGGGTGTTTGTCACAAAATTCTGCACATTTTTCCGAACAGAAGAAATAATCCCCCTGACTTCACATGAAATCAGGGGGATCACATTTAATAAAAGGTCATTTTCACCTCAGAACTGAGGTGAAAATTATAGAATGCAGCTCGAAGAGCTGCCACCATTTATGCGGAGCGGAAAACATCAAATCTCCGGCAGTTCTTTTTTCTTTCTCTTCTTAGTTACATAGAACGAAACTTCGCCGCATTTAGGGCATACGGCAGCTTTCGGTGCTCCGTAGCTTACTGGAAATAGTTTTCCCGTACGGTATTTCAAAAGTCGCAGGCCATAATAAACTGCTACTTCAACACCTTCAGTCATCGGCGTTCCGCATCTTAAACATTCTCTCATTTGTTATCTCCTTTAAATCTCCCTTTAGAACAAACATAAATGAATGTTCATCATTACTTCCCTAAAACAAGCTCCTTCAGGAGAATAAGATCCTTTATATTGACCTTCTTGTCAGAGTTGAAGTCGAACATCATCTTTGCGTCATCTGAAAGTTCCTTCTTGCCTGAAAGATGCTGAACGAGGCGGAGTACCTGTGATGCGTTGTAGACCTTTTTCGGCTGTGTGCCGTCTGGTTCTGTACCGCCTACGAGAACGCCGTCAGCATATACGCATACGTAATCGCATTTTTCAGCAAGTTCAACGCCGGCTACGATATCATCGTAATCAGGACCGATGTCCTTGATGCCCTTGCGGCTCGGGTCGTTTGTCGGATCCCATTTGTCGCCGTAGTACATGCCGATGATGAGCTGATACTTCTTGTTTGAGTTCGCAATTGCGTATCCCGGCCAGGAAATCTCTACATAGTAGATGTTGTCCTTGTATTTTACCGGCTTTGAAAGAACAGCTTCCTTGTCATCAACCTCAGTCTGAACCTGATCGTATGTCTTCTGAAGTACGAATGATGAAGGGATGTCATTGTTGTTTTCAAACTCGGAAATATCGAAGTAGTATCTTATAGAAATGTCATCGTGCGGTGTGAGTGAGTCTGTCTGAACGAAGAATGTGAGCTTTGTCGCACCTGCGCCGTCGCTTTCCTCCTGGTCAGAGCAGTAGCCGGATACCCAGAAATTATCACCTGAGAAGAGCTGGGTGTCATCTGTTTCCTCTTCCGGTGGGAAGTCCTCGTCCGGCTTCATTGTGTCATCGCCGTAGCGCAGATAAAGTGCGGCAGCCGCACCAGGGATAGCTGCGTTGTAGTCGATGGTAACTTCGTTGTAGATCCAGTCCTTTGTGATATCGTTGTGCTTGTCGTCAGCGTCAGGACCACCGACAAGAGCGCCGTAAAGAACGTGCTTGTGCTTTGCAGTATCTTCAGCCATTGTAAGACCGGATGCAGCTCTGTGGTGAGGATATTTAGCTGAGTTTTCAGCATATCCTACTACATAGCAGCGGTCCTGCGGGTTATCGCCGATGATGTATTCCATCTGACCGAGTGCCCAGTCAGAGAATGTGTAGTCCTTGTTCTTTTCGTTGTAAAGATCCTTGCCCTTGTTGTACTTGTCGTAGATAAGACCTGTGAGCTGTGCAGCAGTGTTGTAACGTGCAGATCCCCATGTGTTGAGCCAGAAATATCCGGCCGGTGTGATAGTACCTGCATCGCCGTTCATGGCAGCGTTCATTGACTTGGCCTGCATTTTCCAGAAGTCGATCTCTTCATACGGATTTCTTCCGGCAGCTTCGCGGTATTCTTCCTTTACTTCCGGATAGATCTCCTGGATGCGTCCGAGAAGTGTGCCGACACCGTTCCACATATCGTTCCAGCAGAGGATGTATCCCGGAGGAGCGTAGTAGTCAACGTATCCGATGCTGTCGGCGATATATTTGTGATCCTTTGTGATAAGATAGAGCCAGCATGCAGCGAAGCAGTAGTCATCCTCCCACTTGTTTGAGGTGTAGTATGACTTAGGACCGTCTGCACCGTCGCCGACTTTCTTTTCATTTTCAGTTGCAAAATCAAACAGAGCCTTTGCGTAGTCGAGACATTTATCTGCGTAGTCAGGATCAGTGTCCTTGAAGTTGTAGTAGTTTATCGCAAGAGCAGCAGCACTTTCTGAAACGTCGTCAGTAGTAGGAATCTCGCTTGTAGCAAACCATGCCGGTCTTTCCATTGCATCTATTTCAGGTGACTGCCAGTAAGCGTGGTCGATGTCACCGTCGCCGACCTGATAGCAGAAAGCGATTACCTTTCCGTCTTCGTCACGGAATGTGCTTCTCATGAAGTAGTCGCAGAAATAACGGCAGATAGTTTCAACGTGATCCTGCTGACCTGTCTTTTCATATGCCTCACGGAATTCGTAGTATCCCCATGATACTGTTGAAGCTGCATAAGCTTCAGGAAGACCGAACTTTACGTGGTCGCCGGCATCGTGGAAACCGC
>JBGUVZ010000107.1:0-2319 GCA_045220685.1 Oscillospiraceae bacterium
TTTTTATTGTTGCGTCACCAGTCACTTCGTAGGTTATCTGTTTTTCGTCAAGCATCAGTTTGTATTTTTCAAATGCGGATTCGATAAGTGCTCTTAAATCGGTCATCTCTTTTCTGACACGTATTTTTTCAGTCTGATTCAGGTAAAGAGTACGATTTATAACGGAGTCGGTAAATGATATGTTGCTTAGTATCGAATCAAGATATCGCTTCTGTTCTTCCTCAGTCATGTCGCCTTCGAGGAGGTTTTCGGTATATCCGCCGATGGCCATGAGCGGGGTCTTGATATCATGGGCTAGATGGTTGGTGAGATCTCGCTGGTAATTTTCGAAGCGTACTCTGTTTCGTGTTTTGATAAACATTATCAGCAGGATCAATGCTTCAATGGATATTACATTTATCAGTAGCCATTTTGCTTTTAAGGATTTGAATTCTTTGATTTCAGGACCATCAAGGTCAGTAAAACACGTCAGCGATAATGTATAATCATGACCTTTAGCTGATAGGTGTGTATTTGATAAAGATATAATAATACGTTTATTTTCATCGAGATAATTAGTGTACATGTCTACTTCATAGTTTTGTGATGTATAGTTTGGTTCTTCATTTGGAGATACATATTTCTTTGCCAAATCTATTATTTCCTGTTTTTCACCTCGTGTTTCACGGATTTTACAATATGGATACGATCTGGTGGTTGCTTCAAGATTAATAAGTTCATATCCCGGCATGTCGGTAGTGATATTTATCGGTATTCTTCTTATATATTCCGGATAAGTTTTTTCTATATCAGAACCGTAAAGATCAATTTTAGGCATTTCTTCGTAGTTATAATATCTGATCTCACCTTCGTGTGGGATAAATGTACGGTTTTCAAAGTTTATATAAGCATTTTTTAAAGAAAATCCTTCCCAAACAATATTGTTTGGATATTTGGATACAGTTTCATAAGTTTCAAACAATTCGCTGAGTCCGGGGATATCAGGATTGTTATCGCAGAAATACTGTCCGTCGTACTCTTCTGATATTTCATCAGCAAAAAGAATATCAGCTATAAAAGAATACTTGTTTGTAACAATTACATTTCCGTTTTCATCTAACAGCTGTGCAACACCATGTGAAGCATTTGAACCCAAGCTGTAATAATTAGGAGCAGCTAAATAATAGCCTAAAGATAATGCCCTAAATTTTATTCTAGATTTTGATATTACTGCCGGAGTAATAAGTTGATCTAAAATTGATACCAAAGGATTGGAGGGAAAAATAGGTCCAATCTGAAAAAAATTGTTGTATTCATAAGTGATTATGTTTGATCTGATATCCCCTTTAATATCAGGTTCGTCTGAGTTAAGAGTTCTGGATAGCGATTCTCTGAGTCTGGAAACTGTGGTTCGGGCAGCCTCTTCCTGTTGGTATATAATCTTGTAATTAATATAATCTTTGTATATTGGCATAATCGTTGTAAGCAGAAAAATTGGTATCAGAATGAATATGACAGTGGTTACATACAGTTTCCTGTATCGCTTATCAAGTATTTTGTTCTTCATTGTACGTCTCCTATGACTCGGTCAGTTTATAGCCTCTGCCGATCACGGTGTGTATCTGACTTCCTGCATTTCCGAGAGCTTTTCTGAGACGTTTGATGTGGTTGTCCACTACACGGTCCGCTCCGAAATAATCTTCGCCCCAGACGTTGTCGAGGAGGGTGTCACGGTCGATGGCCCAGCCGGGGTGTTCCATCAGATAATGCAGAATTGCAAAGGCTTTCGGTGTTAATTCGATCTCATTACCGTAAACAAAGCAGGTGAGTGTTCTTGTGTCGAGCTGGATGGCACCGCATGAGAGAACTGTATCTGTATTTTTCTCTGTTATTCTTTCAGTTCTTTTAAGAAGTGCCGAGCATTTGGCATACAGTGCGGAAAGGAGGAACGGCTTTACTATGTAGTCGTCGCATCCCAGGTCGTAGCCACGCAGGATATCTTCCTCAAGACCTCTTGCAGTTATGAATATCACAGGTATATCGCTTTTCTTTCTTATGTTCCTGCATATTGTGAACCCGTCGGCTCCTGGCAGCATAATGTCCAGCAGTACAAGTGAGAATGCGAGATTTCCGGAATAAATGAGCTCGAGCGCATCGTCACCGTTTGTAACTGTGGTTATTTCTGCTCCCTTTCTTTTAAAATATTTTTCTGTGACTTCACATATCTGAAGATCGTCTTCTACAAGAAGAATATGCATTTTTTCACCTCTGTGATCATGTCGCGGACAGCATACGGACGGAAACACCGGGAGGAGTATAGGAATCGGTGTTTCCGAAGGA
>JBGUVZ010000108.1:0-4188 GCA_045220685.1 Oscillospiraceae bacterium
ACTACCACAGAGATATCACAGCCGACTTCGTTTACAATGAAGTTGCAGTTGACTACAACGCCGGATTTACCGGTGCCTGCGCAGGTCTTTACAACTACTTCGGCACAGACGACATGAAGGCTGACGAAAACTTCCCTCCAAAGGAAGAAGCAACTCAGGCTTACTTCGTTGAAGCTCTTGTAAATCAGGAAAATGCCGAAAGAACACAGTTTACAGTAAGAGTAACAGGTGCTCAGACAACTCCTCCTGCATATATCAACGGTTTCAAGGCAAGATATTACTTCAATATCAGCGAACTTCTCGAACATGGTCAGAGCATCGACGACGTAAGTGTCGAGATCTACTACGACCAGATTGAGTCTGATACAAAGGGCGAATACAAGTCGAACGTTACAGGTCCTTTCAAGGTAGACGATGAAAACTACTACATCGAAATGGACTGGGGCGACTACAAGTTCTACGGAACAAGAGACATCCAGCTCGGACTTATTGCAGCTCAGGACAGCGAGTTCAAGAGCAACTGGGATCCGACAAACGACTACAGCCGTGAAGGTCTCGAAAAGAGCGACTTCTTCGGCGAGACACACAAGATCCCGCTCTTCTACAAGGGCAAGCTCGTTTACGGCGAACCGATTGAAGGCGACACAGACATCCCGAAGGCAGATCCGACAGCTACAACAAAGCCGACTGCATCGCCAAAGCCTACAACATCACCGAAGCCTACAGCTTCACCGACATCATCAGGCAAGCTCGTTATAGGTGACGTAAACGGTGACGGAAGCATCGACGTTACAGACCTTTCACTCCTCTCACTCTACCTCCTCGACAAGAAGGGAATAACAGCAGAGGGTCTCAAGGCAGCCGACGTTGACAGCGACGGAACTGTAGCACTCACAGACCTCGCAAGACTCAGACAGTACCTTTCAAAGAAGATAACGAAGTTCTGATACAGTAAAGGTAAGATCATAATAAAACATAACCGGAAGCAGAAACGACAAAATTCTGCTTCCGGTTTTTTATTACTGTAAAAATGAAACCAGCAGGCCAAAGTGACCCGCTGGTTATGGATGAATTATTTTATTGTTTGTACTTAAGCAATCTTGTGGCTATTGTAAGTTTTCTCGTCAATCTTAGCCATTTCCAGAGCTTTTTTCAGTGGGAAACCTTCCTTTAAAAGAGAATCGACAAAATCTGTTTTTGTTCTTGCCATTTCCTCAGCTGCTTTCTCAAATGCAATTCTCTCACGTTCCTCTGCATATTCTTCTACAGCGCGACACATATAATCGACCTCCTCGTCAACGTATTTATATTTTCTTACTGAATTCGACAACGGACCAAAACGGTCGTCGTTAGGATCTGCTGTCTTGAAATACTGAAGCATCTCTGAAAGTTCAGAACCGTCTTTTACTTCTGCATTCAGATAGATCTCGTGAACTTTTCTATTCCATTCGATACCATCAATATATGTTTTACTTGTATATGAGACTTTTTCATGCCCGTATTTCTTCAGCGGATTAAACGGCGTTATAAAAATCACATATACCTCCGGTAACTTATCATAGTCTTCTTCGCCTTTGGGTACCAGGGAAGCATCAATTATCGACTGATGAAAACGTGATCGCATAGGACCAAAATGAGCTTTATCGCCTACGTTCTGTACTTCTATGTTAAATACTTTTCCAGTAGAATCTTCGCCGATAAAATCGAGTGTCGATGATTTACCGATCAGATTTCTCATTGCCTGCTGAATATTGCTGTTTATCAGTTTTAAATCCGGAATACCGGTACATAGTCTGGTAACATATTCTGCAGTATCTTTGTCCTGCATGACTACAGAGAAGAAAATGTCATCAAATAATGTGAACTGACTAACAAGTTTCTTTTTCTGTTCAAACGTTCCTACAAGATCTTCATGACGGATCTCCATTTTTATTTCTCTACCTCCATTATACAGTATCTGACCTGCAGAATCAATACTGTATTTCAAACTGATCTACAAATAATGTCAAAAGAATATTCTTACATGTAAATTATAACATATTGAAATTGCAATGTCAATACAAAAATGAAATAAATTAACACAGGCTTGATATGACAAATCACAGTGAAAAGGTTGTGGCACGTCAAAGCCGTGTCATAGCTATTGATTAATCCTATGAAATATTGTATACTAATAAGGTATATGGATTTACGCAGAATAGTGCGGAAATTATCGAATTACTGTAAGAACGGAGGTGACCGGGTGGATGTATAAGTTAAGAAAAATCAGAAGAACAGCGGCTTTTTTTACTGCTTTTCTGTTTGCTTTTTCAAATGTCTCACTCTGTAAGGTCACTGATGTTTCAGCGGCGGAAGAAAAAATCTCGTATGAAATAGAATATACTGAAAAGCGGAGCTATCACGATTACTACAGTGAGTATTCATCGCAGGCACAGGCGTCCGGTGAGGTTCTTGTTAGGGCACAGGATTATCTGAAAGCCGAAAACGGGGATTTTGCGAAGAAAGCATTTACAGATGCAGAGGGTGTAACAAAGGACGCACTTGTCTGGAACTCTGCTGAAGGAACGCTTACTTACAAAGTCGATATTCCGGAAACAGCGGTCTACTGTATTGATCTTTCCTATGCACCGGTTGGAAATGCGACTTCTACAGAATTTTCCCTTTCCGTTGACGACGAAGTGCCGTTTGATTCGGCTTCGAGAATAACGCTTAACAGAGTGTGGGTAAACGAAAAGGAGATTACAGTAAACTCATCCGGAAACCAGATAAGACCTGCGCAGGTGCAGCAGAGCAGATGGTGCGAAACGTATCTTAACGATCCGGACGGACTTTACAACGATCCGCTTCTGTTCTATCTTGAAAAGGGAACTCATGAGATCACTTTTGAAGCATCGAGGGCATATATTGCTCTTGAATATATAAAATTTCAGAGTAAGAAGGATGTTCCGTCATACAAGGAAACGAAGCCTTCCATGAGCGAGATAAACGGTACGGCATCCACGCTGATACGAATAGAGGGTGAAGATGCGGCGTTTAAGTCGGATTCAACACTCTATCCTACATCGGACAACGCAAGTTATCTTGCATCACCGGCAGATCCGGGACATCTTGTTTACAATACGATAGGCGACAACAACTGGCAGAAGGCTTTTCAGACCATCACCTGGGAAATACCTGCCGGTGAGATTAAGTCGGACGGATGGTACCGTCTCGGAATAAAGGCCAGACAGCGCTACATGCGCGGATTCAACTCGGCCAGACGGATAAGCATTGACGGCGAAGTGCCGTGCAGTGAATTTGAAAATGTCCGTTTCAGCTACGACAACGACTGGCAGAACGTTATCCCTCAGACTGCCGAAGGCGAAGATATTTATGTTTATCTGACTGCAGGCGAGGAGCACACCATCACGATGGAAGCCGTTCCGGGTGATATAGGTGAGCCTATGCGTAAGCTTGAACCGATAGTTGATGAACTTAATGAATACTACAGAAGGATCCTCATGATAACGGGTCCTTCGCCGGACAAATATACCGACTACAACGTTGACCGCGTCATTCCGGAAATTACGGGTGATTTCAAGGATATTTCCGGAAGACTGAAAGAGATAAAGAAGAGCATCGAGGATCTTACCGGATTTACCGGCTCCGAGGCGGCAGGTATCGAGCGAATGTACGTTATTCTCGATAAATGCACCGAAAAGCCGGCACGTATTCCGATGTATCTTTCACAGCTCAAGGATAATATTGCTGCCATTTCATCATGGATGCGTGATTACCGTGATCAGCCGCTGGAGATTGATTATATCGAGATAGCTTCGGCAGATGCGGAGTTTTCGCCGGTAAAGGAGAACTTTTTCTCATCTCTTGCATTCGGAGCAAAGGCGTTTATTGCGTCATTCAGGCAGGACTACAGCCTTGTTTCCGGCTCTGAAAAGAAAGATGCGCTTACCGTCTGGGTAAGCCTCGGACGTGATCAGGCTCTGGCGGTAAAGGAACTGGTTGAATCAGAATTTACTCCGGTATACGACATACCGGTCAATATAAGCATAGTTCAGGGCGGAGTTGTTGAGGCGGCGCTTGCCGGAAAAGGTCCGGACGTGGCGCTGTTCCTCGGCGGTGAATTTCCGGTAAACCTGGCTGCAAGAGGGCTTCTTGAAAGGCTTGACGAAAAAGACGGTTTTGAAGAGG
>JBGUVZ010000109.1:0-17538 GCA_045220685.1 Oscillospiraceae bacterium
AGTGACTGGAAAGATTATGGCAAGCTTACTGTTAACAAGGATAAACTGAAGGATGCTATTCAGAATGATATGAACAGTGTCAAGAAAATATTAACCGGAGATAATGGTATATGCTCAAGACTTGAAAGTGCCTGCAAGAAGGTTGCAAATACTTCATCCGGTTCTCCTGGATCTCTTGTTTCCCTTGCTGGCGTAAAGGGCAAAACAACTGAAAAGAACAATACAATAAACAAACGTATTGATTCCATTAAAGACGTAATCACCAAGCTCAAGGCACAGTACGATTCCAGAAAGGAAAGACTGTGGAAGCAGTTCAACTCGATGGAAACAGCATTGGGAAATATGAACTCAACGGCAAATTATTTCGCATCAATGATGGGCGGCGGTTACTAATTTAAAATTATTACAATGCCTGACGGATGAGGTGAAACTTCCACTCGCCGCAGCCTATTCAGGGAAATCGGGCTAATGAACAACACTATTTAATCAACTCGAAAGGAGAAGTCTTCTATGGCTGCTTCAAATCCATATAACAATTACAAAGAACAGGCGATAATGACTATGACACCGGGAGAACTTATAATAGTTCTTTACGAGGAATGCATAAAGATGCTCAATCATGCAGTTTTCTATATTGAAGAGAAGAATGACCTGGATGAAGCTGACAAGGCTATCAGAAAGGCGCAGAGAATAATCCACTACCTCGACGGCATTCTTGATTACAAGTATGAGATTGCGACAAATCTGCATATGCTTTACGATTACTTTATAAGAACTCTTGTTCAGGCGAATATCCGCAAGCGTGTTGAGGTCTTAAAGCCTATCATTCCGATGATTTCAGAACTGAAAGATTCATTCCAGCAGGCTGAAAAGAAAGTTCACATGAAATAATTTATCCTGAGCCCTGGCCGAAAGGTCAGGGCTTTTTTAGCTAAACCGCGTAAATGCGACGTTCAGTGGCGAAACTTGCATATGATAAGTTTTTGTGGTAAAATAAGAAAGTATACATTTGACAGGAAGGATAAGTAGTTGTGACTAATAACCGTAATTCTCTGCTTGGAAGAGACGCTGACATTACAGTGGACAGGCAGCAGGGCTCGAGAAATGTCGGACGCAAGAGCATGAGTTATCTTGTGAAGATGGGATTTTTTACAGCGGAAAAGGATCTTCCGAAACCTGAAAGGCACATGATCTATATAATGGGCTGTGATGGGGTTTCCGATGAATTCAAGGGAAAGATACTTGCTGTTATAAAACGTCCCGGCAAAGACAAGCTGCTTTTTGTCACTGCACCTGAAGGAAAACTCTATTGTGAACAGCAGATACGTGAATGTCTCGGTTTCTATGAAAGACCATACAGATCTGAATTTGAGTTTTTCATGACCATAGTCTGCGGAATGATACTTGTAAAGGACTACGGAGACAAGATCAGATTTCTGCTTGCTGAGGACAGGAAAACAAAGAAAGTGAGCTTTATCAAAGACGTTATAAATTACGGCGAATCGGAAAAGCAGGCTTCTGTGCGTGTGGTAAACTACTACACCGGAATAAAGCCGGACGTTGATGATTTCAAAACAGAGTACACGCTTGGAACTCCTGAAGGTAAAAAGCAGAAGACCATCATGTATTTCGGAACATATACGGAAAAAAAACTGAGAATTCCGGAGGACTGCAGCTTTCGGACAGTTAATCTTGAATTTGATCAGGCTATAAGAAGCCTTGACGATCCGCAGGAGAGGATCCTGCTGATGGAGGCAAAAGAACATTATGACAAAAAAAGAAAAGGCAGTTCTAGTGTGTGAAAGGCTAAAGGAAAAATATCCTGAAGCGGTCTGTTCACTTGTTTATGACAAACCGTACGAACTGCTTATCGCAACCAGACTTTCGGCACAGTGTACCGACGCACGTGTTAATATAGTCACGAAAGATCTGTTTGCAAAATATCCTACACTGCAAAGCTTTGCGGACGCTTCCTTGACTGAACTTGAGGAAATGGTGAAGCCCTGCGGTTTCTACCGGAACAAGGCAAAGAGCATAAAGGAAATGGCTGCAATGATCATTTCCGAATTTAACGGTGAAGTGCCGGACACTATGGAAAAACTGACTGCACTTCCGGGTGTGGGAAGAAAAACGGCCAATCTTATTCTCGGTGACGTTTACGGAAAACCGGCGATAGTTACTGATACACACTGTATAAGGATAACAGGAAGAATTGGCCTTACAAAGAATACCGAACCTCATAAAGTCGAAACTGACCTGAGAAAGATCGTTCCTCCTTCTGAAGGATCTGATCTTTGTCATCGTCTTGTGTTTTTCGGCCGTGAGATATGCAGGGCAAGAAAACCGGTATGCAGTGAATGCTGCCTTTCGGATATCTGCGCATCCTGCGTCAAAGCTGCGGTATCTGAATGAAGCTGTCACACATCAGAATGAAAATGACAGCAGATCTCAGGTAACAGGCAGATCGGAGGTAAGTAAATGAAAAGAAAATGTATGAGTCTGCTTCTTGCTTTTGCACTTGCAGGTTCAGAACTTTTTTCGGAAGTTTATTTAAATGATAATTACAATGTTGTCTGTTCAGCATCTTCATATCAGATAAGCGAGAACGGACTTGCTCTTATAAAGAGCTTTGAAGGATTTTCGCAGTATGCCCAGTGGGATTATCATCAGTGGTCAATAGGCTACGGAACAGGTGTAAACAAGGATGACTATCCTGACGGCATAACTGAAGCGGAGGCTGACAGACTTCTTCGCGAAGTAGTTGTTGTCTACGAGAAATTTGTTCAGAATTTTCTTAACAAGTACGGCCTTTCCGTTACGCAGAACCAGTACGATGCCCTTGTAAGTTTTACGTACAACATGGGCAATGTATGGAACAATACTTCTGAAGTTACAATAAGAACATATCTTATAAACGGCATCGAAAACTATACACCTGAACAGATAACCGATGCCTTTAAGCTCTGGTGCAAGGCCGGCGGGGAGGTGCTTCCGGGACTTGTACGCAGACGTGAGGAGGAAGCGGCACTTTTCCTCTCTGGAGTTGACTATTCGGTTAATGAAACGGGTGAAAAGTGGCGTGTAACATCTTCGACCGGTATCAGGCTCAGGAAAGATTCAGATACTGATGCTGAGATAATCAATGTGATCCCTTACAATCAGACGATCACCGTTGATGAAAAGAAGGAAATCGGCGGTTTTCTGTGGGGAAAAACTGAGTACGGCGGAATGAGCGGCTGGTGTGTCCTTGACTATGCAGAACATATAAGGGGAGAAGTTGAGACCGTCACCGTGCCTGACGAGGAAAAATTTGATCAGTACAGCATAACTTCAACTACAGGTGTGAGACTGAGATACAATCACGGAACGGATTTCGATGTGCTCGATGTTGTGCCTTACGAGGCGGTAATAACAGTGTACGAGACGTTCAAGGATGATCAGTACACATGGGGAAGAACTGAATTTAACGGCAAGCCGGGCTGGTGCGTTCTCAATTACGCGAAAAAGGTCGGAGCCGATGAACCGCCAGTGGATATTATTCTGAGAGCAATGCCTCAGAAAACTGAATATCTGGCCGGCGAGATATTTGAAAATGCAGGTATGGTCATTGTCGCACAGTTTGACGACGGACATGAGGAAATAGTTGAAGATTACGGATGCGAAGGCAATACGATGGTGCCGGGCGAAAGTATTATAACAGTTACGTACAAAGGACTCTCATGCGGCCTTATCGTAAAAGTAAATGCGCGTCCGGGTGATATTAACAGAAACGGTGCCATCGATCCTGAGGATAACTATTATGTAAAGCAGCATATACTTGGTACAGCTGAAAATGATATCAGCGGCAGCGGGGATATTAATGCTGACGGTGTCATAGATGTTTTTGACAGCATACACATGAAGCAGGATATGCTTGCAGTACAGGAAAACAATGATCAGATCTATGATCTGTTTGAATAATGATAACGGGGGAAACAGGGAATAAGAATGATAACAGGGGCGGTACTATTTTCAGAAATTCAGGGTTTTATGACTCTGGAGGCAGGAAATAAATAATTATTCAGGGAGACGTTTTCAGAACTTATGATCAGAAACGAGAATATGGGAAAAAAATCAGGTCCTTTAAAATCACTTATAATAATCGTATCAGTACTTATTGGAGTAATTATTCTTCTCATAGTGGGTTTTGTATTTCTTCTTTCAGGCAGGGAAAGGACGATGCCTGATCCGGGACCGTTCACAGTACCTGGTATTAATGTGACATTTACAAAACTTGATACGACGAAATTCTATAAGGACAAAGCATTTATAAAATACAGCGAAGGCGACAGAGTATCCAAAACAGGTGTCGATGTTTCCTATGCCCAGAAGGAGATCAACTGGCCGAAGGTAAAGGCCGCCGGAGTTGATTACGCTATGGTAAGAGCGGGATTCAGAGGCTATGAGAGCGGAAAACTCAACATCGATGAATACTTTCAGAAGAATATGACCGGTGCGCAGAATGCAGGTCTTGAAACAGGTGTGTACTTTTTCTCGCAGGCCACTACCAGTGCAGAGGCTGAAGAGGAAGCACATTTTGTACTTGATCTTATAAAAGATTACAGCATTACCTGTCCGGTTGCTTATGACTGGGAACCGGTCACACATGATGATGCAAGAACCGATGACCTTGCAGGCGAAGAACTCTGTGAATGTGCTCTGACGTTCTGCCGAACTATCGAGGAGAACGGATACAAGCCGATAATCTATGCCTCACTCAATCTTCTGCGTGATCAGTTTGACAAATATGATATGGAAGTAATTTCGGAGTATCCTCTCTGGCTTGCAGAGTACAAGGATTATCCGGAATTCCCGTACAAGTTTGTTATGTGGCAGTACACGGATGAAGGCAGGGTAGACGGAATCAATTATGACACTGATCTGAATCTTTATTATGAATATTAAAGAATAATGCAGATCCGGCTTCGCCGGATCTGCGGGATGGAGAAAAGCGGGGCTTCGCCCCGTTCCCCGCGTTGATTTATGAATAAATCAACGCTTGCTAAAAAAATAACGGACAATGCCGTGCGGGCATTGTCCGTATTTTTTATAGAATAATTTTTTCGATAAACTTTGCTGCACCGTCTGAGTCGTTGTCCAGATCAGTGGTGAACCGGCAGAGTTCTTTTACGTTTCGGTCAGCGTTCAGCATCGCAATGCTTATGCCGACTGTTTCAAGTATACTCAGATCGTTTTCGGTATCGCCGAGAGCGGCAATCTCTGAAAGCGGTATTCCGGTCATTTCAGAAAGAGCTGTTATGCATTTTCCCTTTGTTGCTTTTTTCGATGTTATTTCGATGTTGTTAGCACCACCTGTGACATATACAAGTTCTTCATCGTACTTTGCAAGAATCGAAAGAAGAACGTCACGGTTTTTGAATACACCGTTTATCTTGCGGAAGTTTACTGTGATCTTTTCAACTTTCGGACTGCTTTCACGATAGAACTCCTTTATTCCGCCGGTGGTGATTCTGCTGCTTATAATGTAAGCCTTCACAGGATCAGAAGCATCAACGTCCTTAAGAACATCGAGACTGCGTTCATCTGTATAAGCGTTTTCACAGGTGAACAGATCGGACATTACATCGAGTTCCGGAAAAACATCCACGAGCTCATTCATTATACTGTCAGGAATACATTCTTCCTTAAGCATTTTTCCTGAGACTGCATCGTAAAGTCCGGCACCGTTTGAACATATGGCGTATCTCACACCCTGATCCAGAATACTCTGCGGTATTCCTTTAAGATGCCGTCCTGTGACGGGGACGACGATTATTCCTTTTTCCGATGCTCTTCTCAGAACATTCAGGGAATAATCGCTTACGGTCTTGTCAGACCGTAACAGAGTCCCGTCAAGGTCGGTACATATCATTCTGACGATCATTTTTCAGGTCCGATCTTTTTGATTTTCTTTGAAAGATACTGTCTGAGTGTTGCAAGGTCTGTAAGGTTTACTGCATCGTCAGTAAGTACATTTGCAGCCTTGAGCTGATCAGCTGTAAGTTTGCGGTCACCTATGAGGTAAAGGCTTAAGAGTGTCATGTCTGTAACGTCAACCTTCTTGTCTGCATTGATATCACCGTAAATAAGCTCACTTGTCTTGTCAGTTGCTTCCTTTGTCGGAGATGCTGTAGCAGGAGTCTTTGTTGCAGGTGTCTTTGTAGCAGATGTGTTAGGTTCTTCTGAAGGGTTTATCGGAGGGAATTCCTTTGGTTCTTCGCCGTAAGGTGTTCCGTAAACGAGTTCATCTTCAAAGTATACCGGGATCTTGTTTGTCGGTCCGAATTCTTCTGAGAGTTCAAGGCCTTCACGGCTGTAGTCGTTTGTAGGATCCCAGTTGCTTTCGTATTCAGCATCCTGACCTACGAGAATACCGAACTGAAGAGCTCTTGCACCGTGCCAGAGAGTTCCGGTCCAGTCCATTTCAACGTAGTAGATGTTGTCCTTGAGGTGGATAGGCTGTGATACTGTTGCACTTTCCTTCATGTCTGTAGTTGACTGAACTTCATCGTAGTAAACTTCAGTTCTTACGTCCTTTATGCTCTGGCCCTTGTCTACGAGTTCTGAAATATCGAAGTAGTAGCGTGCCTTGAGCTTTTCTGTGTAAAGGTATCTAGGAGGCTGTGTTGTGTCATTGTGTACACGTACAGTTACCTGTGTTCTTTCAACGTTTTCCTGAACAACGTTTCCTTCGATCCAGAAGTCAGTCTTTGCAGGTTCCTTCGGAGGGAAGTTTTCTTCAGGTTTCATGTCTTCTGTTCCGTACCACTTGTAAAGAGCAGCAAGATCGCCTACGATACCGGCGTTGTAGTCAACAGCAACTTCGTTGTAAACGTAGTCCTTTGTGATGTCTCTGTGCCAGTCTGTTGAGTCAGGACCGCCTACGAGAGCACCCCAGAGTGTATGTGCCTGATCGATCGGATCATCCATGCTGAATGTTGTTGAGCCGTGAGCTGCACGGTGGTGAGGATGTGAAGCAGCTGTAGGTGAGTAGCCTACGATGTAAGGACGGTTCATCGGGTTCTTACCCATGATGTATTCCATCTGTCTTTCTGCCCAGTCAGTAAATCCTGTATATTCCTCGTCGAACTTTGCAGTTTCTTTTCTGTATACGGCAGCGCAGAGACCTGCAGCTGTGTTGTAACGGCATGAACCGTATTCATTTACTACAGAGAACTTGGAAGGTGACATGTTGATGTATGTTGTGTCATTGGTATCAACATCCTTGATGTGCTGGTAGTCCATGTTCCAGATCTCATCTGCAAGGCCTGCACACTTGAGGTGTGGTTCACCTGACCAGAATTCAAGGTTCCATCTGAAAATGAACCAGTCACGTTCGTTGTTTGTGATAGGTGCGAGCTTGGCGAAAACGCCGCCCCATACTGTATCCCAGCAGTGTACCCAGATATTCTGCCATGTAGAACCTGTTGTCTCCATGATTCTCTTGATATATCCTGTGTACTTGTAACCGCCTGTTTCAGTTACTTCTGAAGTATCAACTGAGTTGATGTGGTCTATGTATTCCTGCTTGCCTGTACAGATGTTGAGCCATACAGCAGCCCAAGCGAGTTCATCGTAGTCGTAGCTTGAAGTATAGAAACCACCGTCGTAACCGAGGCTGAGTACTTCGTTGCTGTCTTCAGCTTCCTTGTGAGTTTCGCGTGCAAAATCATAAAGCGCGATGGCTTTCTTAAGACTTTCCTCAGCGTATTCAGGTTCTGTGTCCTTGAAGTTGAGGTAGTTGATAGCGAGTGAAGCAGCAGCGCCTGCGCACATATCAGAAGCCGGTGTGTCAACTGTTGCGAAGTATGCCGGTCTTGCGAAGTTGAGGAGCATCTTTGTATCCTGAAGCTCCGGAGGGCACCAGTAGTTGTGGTCGTTGTTACCTTCGCCGACCTGGTAGCAGAAAGCAACTACCTTGTCGTCTTCATCGAGGTAAGTCCCCTTCATGTAGAAGTCGTTGAACTGATGAAGAATAGTTTCGATGTGTTCCTGATTTCCTGTTTCTTTGTAGGAATCTCTGAATTCGTAGTAGCCCCATCCGAGTGTTGAAGCTGCGTATGTACCAGGAAGACCGAACTTTACGTGGTCGCCGGCATCGTGCATACCGCCGCCGCAGTCGATAGTGCCGTCACCGTCAGGATCGAGGATGTCTCTGTATTCATCGATGAATTCCTGTGAGAGGTTAGTACCGAACTTTGCGTCAGCACCTTCCATATCAACAGGCTGGAGAGGGATCGCGTAGTCCTCAACGTGACACTGTCCGCGCCATTCGAGCTGACGGAGCTTTTCACCTGTTTTAGGGTTTACATCCTTGCCGCACATTTCAGCATCGTAGAAATAGAGGACGTACTGAAGAGCCTTGGCGAAGTTTACTTCAACGTCATCGTAGCTGAATGAATCAGGATCAGGGAAAACTCGTTCGTCGTCCCAGATCTCCGGCGGTGGGTCTCCGGCAGTTGCGCCTGCAAATGACGGAGCCATTGCACTGCTGACGACAGTGAGGCTCAGAGCACCTGCAAGAAAGCGACTCCAGATTTTTCTGTTCTTCATTGGAAAATCAACCTTTCTGCAATAAGTTTGCATTTATTAAATTAAATAAAGTATGGAATGAGTGTGAGAACATACACTCCAAACATACATATCCATCTAAATTATACTACAAACACCTTGTGCTGTGCAACTTTAATTGCACTTAAAGCAAAAATTAATCAGGGTTTGATGTGATCCTGCACAGTTTTTATGATGATGTTGATTACCTTGAGGCGGGCGTAGAGCTTATTGTTGGCTTCGATGATGTGCCACGGAGCGAAAGCGGTGGATGTTCTGGCGATCATTTCATCCACGGCTTCTTCATACTGATCCCATTTGTCACGGTTACGCCAGTCCTCGTCAGTTATCTTCCACTGCTTTTCCGGATTGTTCTGACGGTCGGTAAATCTTCTCAGCTGCTCGTCACTGTCTATGTGCAGCCAGAATTTAATCACTATTGCACCTGAACCCGTGAGCTCGTATTCAAATTCATTTATCTCGTTGAATGCGGCGTCACAGCGGCTTTTTTCAGTGAATCCTTCGATCTTTTCTACCATTACACGGCCGTACCATGTCCGGTCCAAAATTGCGATATCGCCGCTTTTAGGAATGCGGTTCCAGAAGCGCCACAGATAGTGGTGGGCAAGCTCCGTTTTGTCAGGAGCGGATATCGGAACAGCTTCATAGCCACGCGGATCAAGAGCTGATGATATTCGTTTTATAGCGCCGCCCTTGCCGGCTGCATCCCATCCTTCAAAACAGAGTATGAGAGGTATGCCCTTTTTATATAGTATATTGTGGATGTCTGAAAGTTTCTTCTGATATTTTTTCAGCAGTTCCGGGTAGCGTTCCGTGCTGATAACTTTTCCGTCAAGCTCTGTTTCTGAAAGCTTCGGCATATCGATAAGTCTGAACGGTGATGTACGTGAAATGGAACGCTTGGTGCTGTTCATGGCGTTTGTTACTGTCTCGTTGATTATGGTGTATACCATGTGCTTTGTGAAAGTGGATTTTTTCGCGTCGATAATGTTCCAGCGCGCAAACGGAAAATCTGTTATGGAAAGCAGATCGTCGTATGTGCGGTAGTATTTGCTGTAGTTTCTGTTCTGAAATCTGTCGCTTTCCGTAACGCGCCATTTTGTCTTCTTGTCCTCGCTCAGTTTTTTCATTCTCTTCTTCTGTTCGTCAGCGTCAATCTGAAGGAAGATCTTTACTATTATATAGCCGTCATCTGAAAGCTGCCTTTCAAAATTCCTTATGGAAATGATTCTCCGGTCGTATTCGCTTTCAGTGATCTTTCCTTCAAGAAAGGCACACGCAAGCTCGGAGTACCAGCTTTTGTCCAGAACAGATATTTTCCCTTTTTCCGGTATCATGCCCCAGTGCCGTTTCAGGAAAGGATATCGCTTTTCAGTTTCGTCGGGTGCCTCCACTGTGAATACTTTGAAAAAACGCGGATCAAGATATTTTATGACAGATGCTATGACGCTGCCTTTTCCTGATGCCTCCCAGCCTTCAAAAACCAGTATGACCGGTCTGTTCTGCTCCTTTATTTTAAGCTGAAGACGCGGAAGCGATTCGCTGAGCTCTTTGTTCATTTCCTGCAGTGCGGATTTTTTTACTGTCTGGGATATTGCCTTCTCTAACATATGTCATTCCTCCCTTGTATCAAAATTGTTAATGATCACAAAATTATTCCCCATGATATTATTTTATCATATATTATAAACTTATTCAAGAGGCGGGGTATGATAGGCTTTACAAAATATTTTTTGTGTGATATAATGAAACTGTTCTGTTTTTTTACGGGATCAGGGTTTTACCCTGCCAGACTACTGAAATATACGGAGGAAAGTTATGGAAGAAAATATTGTCACCGGTGTGGGGGCAACTCTGAGAAAAAATCTCAGAAGACGTGAAGGACAATTCAATGTAACATTTGGTGATATAATCGCACAGCTTAAGAGACTTCTTGCTTTATGGCTGATCGTTTCTGTTGTTTCATCTCTTATAGTTGTCGCGGCTACTGCAGTTGTCAAGCAGGATTCATATCAGAAACTCACTGCAGTGATAAGCTTTACTTATGACGGAGTTGAAAAGGGTCTTGATCCTAACGGAAACAAGTTCTACGTAAATTCCATCAAGAGCGAAGAGATCATCGACGAAGTCATGAAGGACATGGGCATCGCTGAAGATCAGAAAGACGTTATCAGAAGAAACATTACATTCGAGGGTGTTATTCCGGAAAACGCTATTTCAAGAATCACAGCAAGCAATAACCTTTTTGACGGCAAGCAGGCTGTTTCATCAACTCAGTCAGTGTCAGAAACAACTTACTATCCGACACAGTACAGAGTTCACTTTGACTACGCTGCAACAAATCTTGGTAACAGTCAGGCCGCTGATTTTATCAATAACATGCTTGAATGCTACAGCAAGCACTTCTTCAATTCATACGGATACAACAAGTCACTCAGCAAGTCACTCAACGCCTTTGATTATCAGGACTATGACTACGCTGAAGCAATCGATGTATTTGATTCATCACTTACAAAACTTTCAACATACATCACTCAGGTATCAAGCAATGATACAACACGTTTCCGTTCAACTGAAACAGGCTACACATTTGCCGACCTTACAGAAGCTATCGAAACTATCAGAGAAAGAAATCTTGACACTATCGATTCCTATGTAAGCATCAATTCTGTTACAAAGGATAAGGAAACACTCCTTACATACTACATGTTTAGAATCGAGTCTCTCCAGAGACACCTTACAGTATGTAATGAAACACTTGCTTCAGTAAATGATTCTATCAACAACTACAAGAAGAATACAATTCTTTATTTCTCACAGGGCGAAGCACAGAAAGATACAGACATGACAGCGTCTCTCGCTTCAGAAGAATACGATGAACTCTTCGAAAAGAGACAGTCGATCCAGAATGATCTTTCATCAACTGCCCAGCAGATAAACCTCTATAACAAGAGAATCGAAAGACTCAACGCTTCAACACAGGCTAATTCAGCTGCCCAGAAAGCAAAGGTTGAAGAAGAGATTTCAAAACTCAACACAATGATCAATAATATATCGGAAGATGTAAGCAAGACAACTGATGACTACTACAGAACAGTAGTTTTTCCTAAAGCATACAACATTCTTACATACGCTTCATCTTCAACATTAGGTGTTATGAAGCACGCAGTAAAGGATTCATTCTCAACGGTATTCATTCTCTGTGCTGTCATTTTTGCAGTATATATTGCTGCTGCTGTAGTTCTTGCAGTCAATAAGGAAATTGTCAAGCTCTACGGACCGAAGGGCGCTGCAAAGACAGGTGCGAAGAAAGAAGCAAAAGCAAAGAAATAATTGAATAACAAAGCATAACATTCAGATGCAGATTCCGTTTTTATGGAATCTGCATTTTTTCTTTACTTTAAATTGTTCATATGTTATAATTATTATATACGTCGAAATTTACTTATTGAATTAACGGAGGGAACATTTTTGGCTAATAACAAGATCAGAAATTTCTGTATTATAGCACACATAGATCACGGAAAATCAACTCTTGCGGACAGGATACTTGAAAAGACCAAGACAGTTGCCGAGAGAGATATGGAAGAGCAGCTGCTTGACAACATGGATATTGAACGTGAACGAGGAATAACCATCAAGGCCAGAGCTGTAAGACTTCTTTACACAGCCGAGGACGGCGAGGAGTACACATTCAATCTTATCGACACTCCTGGTCACGTTGACTTTAACTACGAGGTATCACGTTCACTGGCTGCCTGCGAAGGTGCAATACTCGTCGTAGATGCTTCACAGGGTATTGAGGCACAGACTCTTGCGAACACGTATCTTGCAATAGAGCATGACCTTGAAGTTCTTCCGGTAGTAAACAAAATAGATCTTCCTTCCGCTGATCCTGAAAGGGTCTGCAATGAAGTTGAAAATATAATCGGGATCCCGGCTATGGATGCTCCCCGCATATCTGCCAAAATGGGTACAAACATCGAGGCAGTTCTTGAGAAGATAGTTAAGGAGGTACCGCCTCCGAAGGGAGATACCGAAGCACCACTCAAAGCTCTGATCTTTGACAGCTACTACGATTCTTACAAGGGCGTTATTATTTACGTAAGGATCAAGGAAGGAACAGTAAGAACAGGCGACAGGATAAAACTTATGGCAACCGGAGCAGAAGTTACTGTTGTTGAAGCCGGTTTCATGGATGCTGTTAATCACATCAACAAGGATTATCTTGAAGCAGGTGAGGTAGGATATATTGCGGCTTCCATCAAGAATATCGGCGACACACGTGTCGGCGATACTGTAACAAACAGCGACAGGCCGTGTGACGAGCCGCTTCCTGGTTACCGCAAGGTAAATCCTATGGTGTTCTCGGGTATTTATCCTGCAGACGGTGCCAAGTACGGTGACCTTCGTGATGCCCTCGAAAAGCTCCAGCTTAATGACGCTTCACTTTCGTTCGAACCTGAAACTTCCATCGCCCTCGGATTCGGTTTCCGCTGCGGCTTCCTCGGACTTCTTCACATGGAGATAATTCAGGAAAGACTTGAAAGAGAATATAATCTCGATCTTATAACAACTGCTCCGTCAGTTATCTTCAAGATAAATCTTACAAACGGTGAAACAGTATACATCGACAATCCTACGAATTATCCGGATGCTGCAGTCATTGCATCTGCCGAGGAACCTATGGTCAAGGCAGAAATACTTGCTCCGTCGGAATTTGTCGGCAATATCATGGAACTCTGTCAGGACCGCCGCGGCGTTTTCAAGACAATGGATTACCTTGACGACACGCGTGTAAACATCCACTACGAGCTCCCGCTCAACGAAATTGTCTACGACTTTTTCGATGCACTCAAGTCAAGAACACGCGGCTATGCGTCATTTGACTATGAACTTATCGGTTATCAGCCTTCCAAGCTTGTCAAGCTCGATATTCTTCTTAACGGCGACAACGTGGATGCGCTTTCATTCATCGTCCATGCTGACAACGCCTACGCACGTGCGAGAAAGATGGTTGAAAAGCTCAAGGAAAACATTCCGAGACAGCTTTTTGAAGTTCCTGTTCAGGCAGCCATCGGCGGTAAGATTATTGCACGTGAGACTATCAAGGCAATGCGTAAGGACGTACTTGCCAAGTGCTACGGCGGTGACATAACAAGAAAAAAGAAACTTCTTGAAAAACAGAAGGAAGGTAAAAAGAGAATGCGCCAGCTCGGAACTGTAGAGGTTCCTCAGGAAGCATTCATGAGTGTTCTTAAGCTTGATGAATAAGGAGGAACCTTTCTATGAAGTATACATGCCCTTACTGTGGGAAAAAATCGTATTCGTTTTTAGCCAAGATGTTTGCCGGAAATATGAATGCGACCGGCAGAGCGTGTCCTGAATGCGGAAGACATTCCGTTCACGGACTTGATTCGACGATATTCAGTACAGCACTGATGCTTGCAGTTTTTGTGTATCTGATCGTGTGCATCAGAAGAGGTCAGTTCAATTATCTGTTCTGTTTAGGCCTTTTTGCAGGTGCGTATTTTATTTCACGTCTTGCTGACGGACTGTTTTTCAAACTTGCAAAGAATAACCGTATCGATGTATCGTGAAGACGGGACTTTACATACACGTTCCGTTCTGTATAAGAAAATGTCCCTACTGTGATTTTTACTCGGTACCTGGAACAGATGAAAGTCTTAAGGCAGAGTACAAAGCGGCAGTTATCAGAAATATGGAAAGATATCTTGAAAGGTATCCTGATCTTATTTTTGATACCGTCTATTTCGGAGGCGGCACACCGTCTGTTATGCCGGCTGACTTTTTTGATGACGTTCTCGGAAGTATAAAAAAGCGTCTTGATAAGGACGCCGAGATAACAATGGAACTCAATCCGAAAACAGCAGATGAGGAAAAGCTAAAACAGATCAGAAGATCCGGTGTAAACCGTATTTCCATGGGAATTCAGTCGGCATCCGACAGTGAGCTTCGTGATCTTGTACGAGTCCACGATTTCTCTGAAGCTGAGGATGCTGTGCGCGCTGCGATAAATGCCGGATTTGACAACATCTCAGGCGATCTGATGATCGGTATAAAGGGACAGACCGAGGAAAGTCTCGTACACTCGGTAAATGCTCTTGCATCTCTCGGACTTAAGCATATTTCATCATACATGCTCAAGATCGAACCGGGAACGGAGTACTACAGAAACGGCATATCTTCCGAAGTTCCTGATGAGGAAAAGACTGCTGAACTTTATCTGCTTGCGGTGAAAACACTTGCGGAGAAAGGTTACCGTCAGTATGAGATATCAAACTTCTCGCTGCCGGGATTTGAAAGCAGACACAATCTTAAGTACTGGAACTGCGAAGATTACATAGGAATAGGACCTTCGGCACATTCCTGCTTTGACGGGAAAAGGTACGAGGTCCCGCGTGATCTTTCTTCGTTTTTAACAGATTCTTGCCAAAGGGAAGAAATCAATGAAGATCATCCCTGCGGATTTTTTGAAAAAGCTATGCTTGCTCTGCGTCTTACATCAGGGCTTGATCTTGACAGATATCCCGACGAAGCGCCTCTTGTTCTTAAGCAGGCTCAGAAGCTGAAGGGAACAGGGCTTATTAACTGCAGCGGCGGTGTGATTTCACTGACACCTGAAGGATTTCTTGTGTCTAATGAGATCATATCAAGGCTTCTTACTGATTTTTGATATTTTTAAAAAGGAAGGTGAAAAATTAATGGACGGCGATCCTGGGTGTACTATCAGCAAAATATTTGATCCGTTCAGATGATTTTTCAGACCTTTCAGGTCCGTCTGTACGGATCTGAAAGGGAGTAAGACTTTTTTTATTATGAAACAGATCTACAAAACCAATGACGGTAAGATCAGCACTGTTGATTCATGGGAAGAAGGCTGCTGGATCTCTCTTGTTGCACCGTCAGAGACAGAACTTATCGAGATAGCTCAGCAGAACGGCATCGAGACAGACGACATCCGTGCTGCCCTCGATGATGAGGAACGTTCACGTATCCAGATCGAAGACGCATACACAATGATCATCGTTGACGTTCCTACAATAGAAGTTCACAATGAAAAGCAGTATTATGTTACCATACCAATGTCTATAATACTGACGAAAAAGGCGATCATCACTGTCTGTCTCGAAGAAACAGAAGTGCTGAAAGCCTTTGCACAGTCGAAAATACGTAATTTTCATACTCACATGAAAACAAGATTTGTTCTTCAGATCCTTTACAGAAACGCATCACTGTTTCTTCAGTACCTCCGAAATATTAACAGGCAGAGCGAGGCCATTGAAACAAACATGCACAAGTCCACCAAGAACAAGGAACTTATTGAGATGCTCGAACTCGAAAAGAGCCTTATGTACTTTACAACTTCACTTCGTTCAAATGAAATGGTGCTTGAAAAGCTTCTGAAGACTGAGGCTGTAAAGAAGTATCCGGAAGACCAGGACCTTCTTGAAGATGTTATCATCGAAAACAAGCAGGCCATGGAGATGTCAAACATCTACTCCGGCATCCTTGGCGGCATGACCGATGCTTTTGCATCCATCATCAACAACAACCTGAATATTATCATGAAAATTCTTGCCACTATCACCATCGTTCTTTCGATCCCGACAATGATATTCAGTGCCTACGGAATGAACCTGAATCCGCAGAGTATGCCGCTTTCGCAGAATCCTCACGGATTTGCTCTGGTAATCATTTTCACTATAGTGCTCAGTCTCATTATTGCGTTTATTTTCTTCAAGAAAAAACTTTTCTGATAAAGACTTGAAAAGTTTTTTATAATATGATAAAATATATTGGTATAATTGAATAACGTTGAAAACGTTTAGGCACATGTTTCCGGTAAATAAATTTTATTCATGAGGTGATAAAGTTGGCAAAGAAAACTAAGGCTAAAAATAATAAACAGAACGTTAATTTTAATTCAGGAAACAAAAAGAAAAAACAGGATCCTATGATCGTTGCAGTTTGCGTATTCGGTGCAGCTGTACTTGTAGCTCTTCCTGTTATCGGATTTCTTCTCTCACGCGGCGGCAGCGGCAGTGCTAAGCCGACTGTTTCAACTGAAAACAGTGCAGGCTGGAACAGTATTGACGGAAGAATGATCTATATCGATCCTGAAACACATGAAAAAGTTCAGGGTCTTTATGAGATCGACGGCAAGATGTATTTCTTCGATGCAAACGGAGGAATCACACCGGGCTGGACAACATATAATGATAATCTCGTTTATGTTACAAAGGAAGGAACACTTGCTACCGGTATCTACAAGATCGGTTCACAGGTATTCTACTTCGATGAAGAAACTTATGCAATGTTTACCGGCTTCAAGGTAGTTGACGGAAAGATTTACTGCTTCAGAGACGACGGTCAGGCAATGACAGGATTCCAGAACATTGAAGGCAATGACTACTACTTCAATTCAGACGGCGAAATGCAGACCGGCTGGTTCGAAGCTGATGGCAAGAACTACTACGCAGACGAAGATGGTCAGCTCGCAAGAGGCTGGAAGATCCTCGATGACGGAACACACTACTTTACAGATGATTTCAGCGCTGCTAGCGGTGAACTTCGTGTAGATGATACACTTTATAACTTCGATGAATTCGGATGCCCGGATCAGTCAGCTGAAGTTACAACAACAGCAGTTACAACAGAGGCAGTTACTGAAGCTGTAACAACTGCAGCAGAAGAAAAGCCATCTGACAAGCCTTCAGATAAGCCGTCAGAAGCTCCTTCATCAAATCCGGAACCAGAAAAACCTGCAGTTCCTGACGGACACAAGCAGTTCTTCAACGACAAGGGCGAACCGCTCAAGGGTCTCAACGAGATTGACGGCAAGAAGTATTTCCTCGATGACAACGGTATAACACTTAACAAGGGCTTTGCTCAGTCTGGTGACAA
>JBGUVZ010000110.1:0-3432 GCA_045220685.1 Oscillospiraceae bacterium
AAGCTCACTGATAACGTACATATCAGCAAGCGAATCTAAATCCACAACTTTTTTTACTGCTTCCTCAGGAGTAATATCAGAGGTCTCAGAGATCTTAGTATAGTCACCATTAAACACATATGCCTTGTTTTCATATGCGGCACTATACATGATCCTGTACACATTATTGATGTAGTCAGCGATAAAATCATGCTGTTTCTGTGAATAAATTTCACTTTTTATGGTCATTCCAATCCAGTCACCAGTTTCAATAACTTCACCTTCATATTTCGGTACGACAGTGACACTCTTACCCGTTTTATCTCCGTCAAATGATTTTAGCGGTGCATTATCTGCGTAATCTACAACAAACCATTTGTTCTCATCTTCGGCGTAAAAATTGTTGTCATATTCAAGAAAATAACCTATATCTGTTCCCTGATAATCCTTCTCCGGATCATTGATATTCACACGGTTTTCATTGACCTGCTGAAGCTCAGCAAGAAGATAAACCCCCCAGTATTCTCCGTTGATATCAACTTCAACGAGCTCTGCATCTGATGCGTACAGTCCGTCACTTTCACATATTTCACGAGCCATACTTAAAGCGACTTTGTTACGAAGCATTGAAGCATCCTTGTATTCGGCAAGCAGTACCCAGTTTCTCATGGCATTATCATCATTCATACCCTTAATTGACTGCTTTTCATTAAACTTTATCCTTAAAGGCTTTTTGTCATAGGTTGTAGTCCAGTTGCCGCGAACCTTTACATCAGCCCCTGCTCCGTCGATCAGGATTGTTCCGTCAGGATCACGAAGAGTCACAGTGCATGCTTCGTAATACGGCGCCGCAGGTATCTTAAAGCCCGGAGTATACGATTCTATAGCTTCGGCAACAAACCTGACAATCGGAACATTAACAAAATTCATAGCATCTGGATCCTGACTGACAGTCTGAATTGACACACGCTGCATACATAAGTTACTGTAATCAAGTTCAGCTTTCGATTCTTCGGATTTTTCTGTCTGGCTCTGTGCGGCTGAGTTCTGATTCTGTGAAGCTGAATCGCCGCTGCCATTGTTGTTTCCTCCTGCAGTTGAAGTGCATGACGTCAGCATAAGCACAGCACAAACTGCCGCAATGATCTTTGAGTACTTCATAGTGTGGTTCTCCTTAACTGCTTGTATTAAGTAATACTGATAAGCCGAATTTTCACAAAATACAGAGAGGCGAAAACGATTATCTTCTCTGATTAATGAATCAAACAGTATTTCCTTAAGTGAGTTTTCAAATATTATGTTCTCAGTATATCACACTTATGAAAATGCCTCAATATTATTTCTGATTTTTTAACTTTTGTGTAAACATTTTTGAACAATACGTGCATACACCAATGTTTAATTCATATATCCTGCTGTGCAGTATCTGCGGTGATCAGCGTCATAACGTGATGCTGCGTTTACTTAAGTCACAATGACAAATGTCATCATTTTTCTGTTCAAGCCGAAAAAGGCCGGAATTCTATTGACTTGAATGTTGCATGATGGTATAATTCTATTTATCATTTATGAATAGGAGTATTTTGCAATGAAAAAACTAACAACAGCTATCTTATCATTATGCCTTGCATCTGCAGCGGTGACATCTTCTTTCTCTGTATCGAACCTGTCATCTGCAAAGTCAGTAAAAGGCGATATCAACGGCGACGGTAAAGTAAATGCTGCCGACTTTTTATCATGGTTAAAGTATTTCCACGGTGACGAAAAAAGCGGTGAAGCCACACTTTTTGATATCAACGAAGACGGTAAGATCAATATAATCGACTATATAAGTTTCAAAAAAACGCTCGTGCAGGCTGCCGCAGCCAGTGATTTTGAAATCAAAGACGGTGTACTCGTAAAATATAACGGTACTGATGAAATTGTAAAAATACCTGATGACGTTACCGAAATCGCTGAACGTGCATTCTGGAGTAACAGATATATAGTTGCTGTTTACATTCCGGGAACAGTAAAGAAGGTCGGAGAAAGTGCCTTCTGGAGTTGTGATGCCCTTGAATTTTTAGATATTGCTGAAGGTGTTGAACATATCGGAACTACCCTAACATGGAGCTGTCCTTCATTAAAGGACATAAACCTTCCTTCTACAATAAAGATTCCTGAAAATCTTGAGGAAGGATACATAAGCGACTATTTTGCTAACTGTCCAAAACTTAAAATACATCTTTCTGAAAGTGCAGAAGGAAAGAATACTGACAGCGAAGAAATTGCGAAAAACTGTATGCAGGCTTCTGAATCATGGGCAATTGCTCCGTATGATTTCAAACCAGTCACATACGTCCCGTATGACAGATCAAAAATGATCTTGCCTGGAGAATATGACCACGAAACATTCACTGAATTCACTATACCAGAAGGAACAGACAGTATCGGAGCATGTGCTTTTCATTACTGTAAACAGCTTAAGAGCATTACCATTCCGGGAAGTGTAAAGACCATTGGTGTAGATGCATTTGAATACTGTAAAGCACTTAACGACGTATATATATGTGAAGGCTGTGAAACCCTTGAATGTGATGCATTCGAATACTGCGAATCTCTTAAAGACGTTACCCTTCCGGCAAGCATCACTTTCATTCACAAGAGCGCCTTCGATTACACTTCAAAAGAACTTACCATCCACTGTCCGAAGGGTTCATACGCAGAAAAATTTGCAATAGAAAAAAAGATCAAATACGACAATAACGTTGGTGAGGTTCCTGCAGTACCAGCAGTGACTACAGGAGAAGTTCCGTTAGTAACTGAAAAACCTGCAGTTACAGAAGCACCAGTTGTAACAACCGTTCCTGCTGAAACAACCTGCGTTACAACAGAGCCTGTAACAACTGAAGAACCCGCCGTAACAACGACCACTGTCGAAACAGCAAAGCCTTTCAATATCACAACAGCAGCAATTTTTGAAGTTACTTCAAAGAATCTTAACAGCGGTGTATGGGACGATGTAATTTCCAACACATCAAGAGGTTCCAACGCTTCACCTGAACTATCATGGGCTGCAGCAGAAGGTGCTTCATGCTATGCGATCTACATGATCGATACATCCGCAGGAAACTGGATGCACTGGAAGTCAGCCAACGTAACTGCTACAGAACTTAAACAGGGCTGGGCAAAGAGTAACGAATATGTTGGTCCGTATCCGCCGTCAGGTACACACACATATGAGATGTATGTGTTCGCATTAAAGGATGCTGTCAAGACTATGCAGGGTAATTTTGATGACGAAAACGCAGGAATTGAAACTCTTGCAAAGTCACTTGACAAAACTTCATCAGGTGCAGTCGGAAATATTATTTCATACGGTCATATCTCCGGAACATTTTCACACTGAGACTATGCGGATCCGATTTGAAATGATCTGATAGCAAGAGATTATCGTTTTTTTCCAGTTCTCCC
>JBGUVZ010000111.1:0-7045 GCA_045220685.1 Oscillospiraceae bacterium
CCCGTTCGCTTTGCGAAGCTGGCTTTAAACTGGTATGATACTGATTAAACCTGACAGGCAGCCGGAAATATAATTTTGATAATATTATTTGCTTATAAACAAGGCGGAAAGCTGACTTGTTTCTCAGCTTTCCGCCTGTTGTTTTTGGATCAAAAATTTCAATGCAGATCTGCGGATCGGTTATCAGTACCCGTAAATATGCACGTAATCACATTCGTATGTCGTGTTGTCGCCGACGTTGTCTTCCGGTTCTTCGGCCCAGCCGCCTACGCCGAGGTTGATGATGAGGTACATGTTCTTCTGGTTGTTTATGTATGCCTTGTCTTCGATGGATTTTACGAGGATGTCGTCGATATAATAGTTTATATATGTTTCTCCCCAGTCGAGAGCGTAGGTGTGGAATTCTTTCTGGAAGAAGGATGCGTTTCTTTCGATCCACCATCCGGCGCCGCCGTCGCCGTTATCTCTGGATGAGTCCTGACGGTGGATGCCGACGTATATTTTTTCCGGAGTGTTGCTTAGGTATTCGAAAATATCTATTTCAGGCGGCCAGCTGTTGTTTCCGTTGAGCCAGAAAGCAGGCCAGAATCCGCTCTTGTCCGGCATTCTGAAACGGCCTTCCATGTAGAGATTTCCGCTAAGCGGATATTTGCTGAACGGCAGATGTACAACGCCGGTCAGATGTGAGTATTTTCTCCATTTCTTTTCTCCGATGTTGTCGGTGTAACCGGTCTCGCCCTTGTCGTCCTTGATCCAGTCGTCATCTGCAACTCGTGTCGCGGTAAGTACAAGTTTTCCGTCACGTACAGCGACCTGCGATTTCCTTACTACTGCACTGTAGTTGTGGTGGTCAGCCCACGGATAGCTGTATGCCCATACGTTCGTATCAAGCGAATCGCCTTCGAACTCATCGGACATGATCACATTGCTGTGGCTTCGCATGAGGAAAGATGCACGGCTCTTTCTTTCGTCCGTGTCAGCTCCGGTCACATAGAAGCAGTTTCCGGTACATGCAAGATAACGTCCCGGCAGACCGTAGGCCTGATAACTTGTGCCTTCGGAAAGACCCTTCGTTTTTATGAATGAGGCATTCTTTTTGAATTCCTCACTGCCGTCATTCTTTGCAAGAATTATCTCGCTGCCGCCCTGTTTCCTGCACAGATAGTAACCGGCCGCACTCTGGGACTCAAAACTTACAGTGTTTTCACCCGCAAATCCGTTTACTTCCTTAAATCTTGCATCGGAAAGCGGGGAAACATTTCTCGATGAGGTAAGTGCGCCTTCAGATACGCGCAGGAAGCTGCCGGCTTTTGCCGGTATTTCAAAACGTACAAAAGTATCGTCAGCCTTTATCGCCTCAGCGTCAGATGCGTCGGAAGGACCACTGTAAACGGTGAGCTTCGGCGGATTCTGCGATTCTCTTGAATTGAACAGAGCAAGATTGCTCACAGCATCGGAGTTATTTTCGTGGTCACACCAGAGAACAAAGTTGAATTCCTTTGCCTCCGGATTTTCCCTTACAACGTCCGTTACATCAAATTTTATAGTTTTTCCGGCGTCGGTGTTGTGCTTGGTTATCACCACGTCACACAGACCGTATGAATCCGGTACGGACTTGTATTCCGGCGGAGCGGATTCGCTCCAGTTACTGCTGCAGGATGCGAGCTTTACTTCACAGTTTCCGTTTGCCGTCCTGTCAAGACGCAGCTCGATCTCAGCCTTGTTTACGCTGTTTAAATTCAGTTCGTCAGCTTTGAACTTGATATAGACATTTCTTCGCTTTGCGGCGTTGAATCCGGCAACATTGATGATGCCTTCCTCGTCATCGACAGTGCCGTCACCGCGTATGCAGATATCTTCCGAAGCGATGACCGATGTCGTGACTTTTTCACCCGGATCAGATGACGGCGGTGTGACCGGTTTCTTTTCCGGCAGTTCCGATTTTCCGAGCAGATAATCAGCCAGAATGACTGCATCTTCGGAATTAACAGTACCGTCACTGTTTATGTCGGCTTTCGCGTCAGATTCTGTTTCGCCGAGTGCCATCGATTTTAAAAGCACAAGATCAGTGATATTCTTTATGCTTCCGGTGCTGAATTTTACATCTGTTTCCGCAGCTGATATGCTGCTTATGAGCAGTGATGCAGTTATCATCGTAAGTGCTGCGAAACGTGGGATATGTTTTAGGTTCATGTTTTCATCTCCTTTAGAATTACAGTATTCTGTTTACGTTCAAATACCAGCATCTTTATCATACAGCAAAATACTGTTCGTTGCAATAGAATGCGACAAAAGTAAAAATGATTTTTACGTTCCATATAATTTTTTGTTTTTATTTCCTGCACATTTACGGTTTTGAAACTTACAAATGCAACTGTTTTGTAAACAATATGCCGAAGCTGAGTTTTACGTATATTTTAACTTTTTCATTCAGATTATTATTACAGAAAAATGAAAGGCATTCTCATTTTTGACTCTGATTCTTAAAAAATGATTCCGGTTTTTAAATAAATGTAACCCGATTCTCACTCAACTGTAAGTGCTCTGTTGTTGAGATATGCTCTTTTAGATGGTATAATCTAATCAAATCAAACAATAAAAGTGCTGAACAAAGCTCTTTAATTGTGCGATAAGGAAAATTAGAATTGAAGAAAGTTTTTAATGAAGAAGTTCAGGGTGCGGAGCGAAAGCTCCGCATATCCCCCTGGATCAGAAAAACTAAAACGAAAAGGAGCGTTTTATATGAGTACCAACAGGAAAACAATATCAGTATTTGCATTATTAATGTCAGCATCAATGCTGTTTACCGGATGCGGAGCACATTCATCAGGATCAGGAAATTATGGCGGCAGCGCAGCATATAATGATGGTGCCGATTATTGTACACAGGAATCTAAAGGTGATGATGATTGCTATGCGCCAACGGAATACTGTTACGATCAGGATTATCAGGAAATAAACAATGAAGAATACAGCATTATAAATGAAAGCGGATTTAAGAGCGTAAAGGCCGAGCCGCTGTCAACATTCTCGATCGACGTGGACACTGCTTCATATGCAAATGTACGCAGAATGATACAGAGCGGCCAGAAGGTAAATGCCGATGCGGTAAGAATAGAAGAAATGCTCAACTACTTCCACTATGATTATCCGCAGCCTAAGTCAGGCGAACCTTTCTCAGTGAACACACAGATAACAGACTGTCCTTGGAACTCTGACACAAAGCTTATGCGCGTGGGACTTCATGCGAAGGATATCGATTTTTCAGAACGTGAACCGATGAACCTTGTATTCCTTATAGATGTAAGCGGTTCAATGTACGATGAAGACAAGCTTCCTCTGGTGCAGAAATCATTCTCGATCCTTGCGGATGAACTTGACGAGAGAGACAGAATTTCAATCGTGACATATGCAGGATCAGACGAGGTCGTTCTCGACGGAGTAAGCGGTGAAAGCAAAGATAAGATTCTTTCAGCCATAGATTCACTGGAAGCTGGCGGCGCTACAGCAGGTGCGGCAGGCATAAACACAGCATACGAAATAGCAGAGAAGCATTTTATAGAAGGCGGAAACAACCGAATAATCCTCGCTACTGACGGTGATCTTAACGTTGGTATATCCAGCGAAAGCGAGCTTAAGAGACTGGTTGAGGAAAAATGCAGGAGCGGTGTGTATCTTTCTGTTCTTGGCTTTGGTACCGGAAACATCAAGGATAACAAAATGGAAACCCTTGCTGATAACGGTAACGGAAACTACTCATACATCGACAGCACAAATGAAGCAAAGAAGGTGCTTGTTGATGAAATGGGAGGAACACTTGTCACTGTTGCCAAGGATGTAAAGATACAGGTCGAATTCAATCCGGCTTACATCAAGGGATACAGACTTGTAGGTTACGAAAACCGAACACTGTCTTCCGAAGATTTTGCCGATGACAGCAAGGATGCCGGTGAGGTAGGTGCCGGACATTCAGTAACGGCACTGTATGAAGTTGCTTTCAAGGACAGCGAAATGAATTTTGACTCATCAGACTTAAAATACAGCAGCGATGACGAAGGAAAGGATAACGGTGAATACCTGACTGTTTCCGTCCGCTACAAGGAACCTGATGAAGATGAAAGCAGACTTTTAACTTACCCTGTAACTTTCGGTGCATATTCCGAAAAGATGGACGATGACATGCGTTTTGCCGCAGCAGTAGCTGAGTTCGGCATGATCCTCCGCGACAGTGAAAACAAGGGAACTGCAACAAGAGGATCAATACTTGAAATGCTCGACGAGACTGACCTTAAAGATGATCAGTACAAGATAGAATTTAAGGAACTTGTAAAGGATTCAAGAATATAATATAGTACTTTAGCATCATACGCTGATCTGTAACTGCCATGACCATAGTAATTTCCCCTTTTACATAGAAAAAAACGACCTTCATAACAAAAAAGAAACATCCCGCTGAAAAAGCAGCTGCTTCGCGCCTGCATTTACAGCGGGATGATCTTTTGGCCGTATAAAAAAGCGACAGACAAAACACGGGGGACAGAGCAGAACTCTGTCCCCCGAAAAACGTTTCAGTTATTATTTCATTTATGGCCTTGGTGAAGCACATTCAGAACAGAACTTACCTGTGTTTACTGCTCCGCATGAGCATGTCCACTGGCCTGGATCTGCCGGCTTAGGAGAAGCGCATTCTGAGCAGAACTTGCCTGTGTTTACTGTGCCGCATGAGCATGTCCATGAACCTGCCGGAGCCGGCTTAGGAGAAGCACATTCTGAGCAGAACTTGCCTGTGTTTACAGCACCGCATGAACATGTCCATGAATCTGCTGCCGGAGCTGCCTGCTGTGCAGCCTGAGCCTGCTGCTGCTGACCCATAGCGAAGAGGTTCTGAGCGTTGAATCCGCCAGCCTGCTGTGCCATGTTCATTCCCATGAAACCAGTCATTGCGCCGCCTGAATTCTTTGCAGCCGCCTGCATTGCTTCAGCCTGTGCATTTACCATTGTAGCTGCAGCGTAGTTGGCGTTCTGCATCATGCCTGTTCTCTGAGCCTGCTTGATCATGTCTTCGTCTTCCTTAGGAAGAGTTACAGAGTTGATCGAGATTCTTTCGAGTGAGATACCGCGTCTTTCAGCCCATTCTGTTGCAAGAGCTTCGTTCATGGCATCCTTGAGTACCTGAGTCTTGCCCGGTACTTCGCTGTATCTGATGCCCATTGCTGAGATCTGAGCAAATCCCGGCTGGAGAGCATCAAGGAACTCAGACTTGAGCTGTGGGTCGATCTGTGAACGGTCGTACTGCTGCGGGATGTTGCCGCATACATTTGTAAAGAAAAGGAGCGGATCAGTGATCTTGTATGTGTAAGTACCGTTGCAGCGGATAGCTGTATCGATATCAAGGCCGATCTTGTTGTCAACTACTCTGAAAGGTACAGGATTCATTGTACCGAACTTGTTGTCCATGATTTCCTTCATATTGATATAGTATACGCGCTGTTCCATACCTGAGTCGCCGCCCATTGAAATAGCGTTGCCGATCTGTGCAAGTGTTGCCTTGAGCTTTGCACCTAACTTTTCATCACCTGCAAAAATGCTTGGAGCAGATGACTGACTGAATTCATATTCGCCCGGAGTGCATACAACGTCAACGATTCTGCCCTGATCTGTGATAATCATGCACTGACCGTCGTTTACGGCGATCTTGCTTCCGCGTGAGATAACGTTGTCATTGCCGTTGTTGTGAGCGCCCTTGTCGCTGTGCTTTCTGCCTCTTACAACAAGAACCTCGTTCGGAATAGAGTCACAGTAGAAAAACTCCTTATAGGTATCGCCTAATGTGCTCACTGTTGCTCCGAGTGCTACCTGAATAAGTCCCATAAAATTAAATCTCCCTTCAAAATTACATCTATCATAAAAAATGATGGATCTGATTTTCTCATGTCCCTTAAAAGAACATATATTAATAATAACCTAAAATTGCGGTCGCGTCAATAGATTTTTTCATTATTATCAATAATAAAAATACTTGTCAGTCTGCAGTACAGGGAATACGGTAGCTCAGAGAAAAAATACTTGTAAATACATTATAAATGAGGTATAATTAATTTATATGTGTTCATTCATATCAAGTTGAAAATCAGGAGGTTACAGATGGAAAAGACAGCTAAGCCTGCGCCGCAGGCAAAGTCAGGTGTCTGGGACAAAACGAGAAAATGGCTGTATAAAAACAGATTTTACATATACGCATTTTTCATCCCGTTCATCCTCATGGCACTGACCTACGGACTGTTTGACGTATATCCGATCGGAAAATGGATGGGTACCAATTACGAGAACATTCCGAAAAGAAAAAATCCGCACGATGGTGCGGTTCTCGTACTCGACTTAAACGGTCAGTACGTTTACTATTTTGAAGCCCTGAGAGACGCACTCTGGGGCAAGGGCAGCATCTTCTACAACTGGTCAAGAAACCTGTCCGGTGAATTCATGGGTATCATCGGTTATTATCTTGCCAGCCCGTTCACACTTATTGTAATGCTGCTTCCGAGAACCATGCTCCTCGAAAGCCTGCTTCTCATGCAGCTCTGCAAACTTGGTGCGATAGGTGTAACGTTCAGCTACTACCTGCAGCATTCCAAGAAGATGAAACCGATGAATTCTCTCATCTTCTCAACTGCTTTCGCGCTCTGTGCATACGCAGTTATCCAGCTCATGGACCCGATGTGGCTCGACGGACTTGTACTTCTTCCGATGATCGCACTCGGAATCGAGTATCTCGTTGACAAAAAGGCAAGAGCAAACTACATCATTCCGCTTGCCCTTATCTTCGTGGCAAACTTCTACATCGGCTTTATGCTCGCTATCTTCAGCGTTATCTACTTCCTGTACTACAACTTCCTTGGTACGGAAAAGGAAAATGTACCGGTGAAGGAGCATGTGGCCACAGCAGTAAGATTCGGTTACTGTTCACTTATCGCCGGTATGTGCGCAGCCTTTATGATCCTTCCGGTCTATAAGGCACTCAGTCTCGGTAAGTTCGAATTCTCAACTC
>JBGUVZ010000112.1:0-2372 GCA_045220685.1 Oscillospiraceae bacterium
TGCTATGGCTCCCGGATAAATTGAACCTGATTTCAAAGCCATAAACGTAAACATAAATGATACTGATGATCCTGCAAATATGAGCAGTGTAACATCCAGTATATCAAAAGTTTTCATATTCATGATATGTAAAGCAGCAAATAATATCGCCGGAATGATCACTGCAGCCTTAACACCCAGCGTTTTCTTCATGTAACGAAATATTATTCCTCTGAATACTACTTCTTCACAAATACCCGGTATTATTCCAGCTACAAAAATTCCTGAAACGATTGTTTCAAGAAGATGACCTTCCTTCGCAACATACGGCTTTCCCGGTAAAACAAATGCATAGAAAGCAAGTACCGCAAGCGGCAGCAATATCGAAAGAATTATCATTCTGATATCGATCTTCTTAAATTTGATTCCCAGTTCTTCCGGAGATATGCCCAGTAATTTTGCTGAGACGAGCCCTGCTATTACAACAGTTGCGATTACACCAGCAATGCTTGGGATTATGATTTTCAGGTAATAATTTGAAAACATACTTTCAAATATACTCTGTGCTATCTGACCAAGTAACAACACAAAAACAGCTAAAAGCATTACTCCAATATTTTTTACGATCTTCATTTTATCTGTCTCCTTTAATTATTGATCGGCTCCGACAATAATCCCCTTAAATTATACATCAATCTCAGAGATAAAGCAATAAGAATGTTGCCTTAACGGAATGCAGTCATAAAAATGGTGCCTCACCAAGAGACACCCATTAAAAATCATATTAACTATTAGCCGATATGCAGAAAGCAAACGTAATTTGCGGAACTGAAAAGCAATATCATCTATGTGCTGCTAATCAAACAAGCTCATCTGCTCATACTTTTCCGGCAGCTCATTCAGATATCTGAAACACTCATTAGGATCTGACATGATACCATTATCACTGCAGATTTTCCGGAACACCTTTAAGAGTTCTCTGGCATTCGGACTTGGCAGTTCATATGCATTACCGTACCGCCTGATATACTGTTCCTTCATTCCCGGAAAATGTCTGTCAAGCGCCGCATAATAGTACTCCCTGTCACCTTCCCTGAGTGTCAGTCCCATGCCGAAATCAATAACGCCTTTCACGCCTGTTCTGACACATTCATTAAGGATCGCCGTGATATTTTCTACCGTATCATTTATAAACGGCAGAACAGGAGTAAGCCATACTACCGTTGGGATACCCTTTTCCTGCATTTTCTCAAGCACATCAATACGCCGCTTTGTGCTGCAGACATTCGGCTCGATTATCCGGCACAGTGCTTCATCATATGTGGTGAGTGTCATCTGAACAACGCATTTTGCAGACTGATTTATCTCATCAAGCAGATCTATGTCGCGGAGAATAAGATCAGATTTTGTCTGAACTGCTGCTCCAAATCCGTGCTTCAGTATGATTTCCAGACACTTTCTTGTCAGCTTAAGATCTTTTTCACAGTGCATATACGGATCAGACATCGCACCCGTTCCGATCATGCACTTTTTTCTTTTCGACTTCAGCGCCTTTTCCAGAAGTTCCGGTGCATTCTGTTTAACTTCTATATCCTCAAAAGGATGTGTAAACTGATAGCAAGTACTCCTGCTGTCGCAGTATATACATCCGTGAGTGCATCCGCGGTAAATATTCATTCCGCAGAAACCCTTGTTTGCTGTCAGTATACCTTTGGCATCCACAAAATGCATCTGTAAGATTCCTTTCATATATTTTTCGTTTACTATAACTATCAACTCATATTCTCATAGTTTTGAGACTGTTCCTCTGTTATATTCACTGCAATTTTTGTATTCGGATAATATTCGACCCTGAGAAGACAATCTTGATGTCCAAGCAGTGAAAAATAAGTATTTGAATCTATTACTATTGTTTCGCCGGTATTCAGATAAAGATAAGAATTGCGTTTACTTGAAAATATATCACATGATGAACGTAATATTTCTCTTACTTCATGTTCGGAAGAAAAATCTTTAATACATGGAGCAGAAATTAAAACAGAAATAACTAAACCTATAATCCACGAAACAATTTCTGCTTTTGCATTGTGAAAAAATTTATCATTCAGCATTGTTCCGACGCATCCTATAATATACATTACAAGAAGATTAGATATCATTTTACGCCATAAACCTTCGGTTCCTTCTGCCGAAAGCAGAGCATAAATAATTAAACCTACTCCCCAAAATATAATAAGCGAAAAGCCATAAACTTTCCTAAATTTTTCTCTCATAGATTGTCTTCCCCCGTTATTATTCATATATGAAATCATAACATTTATTATTGTGTACGTCAAGTATGAATTACTGTAAATAAGATTGAAATCGTCGCTTTAATCGGTACGCCTTCGGCG
>JBGUVZ010000113.1:0-2616 GCA_045220685.1 Oscillospiraceae bacterium
TTTAACTAAAATTATAAATTCGGTTGACATAGCAGACGGCGTTTGCTATACTATTAAAGGTTGTATTGCTTTAAATCATTAAAGTACGCCTGTATCACTTTAATAGTTTAAAGCGGTAACGGAATTATTATTTTTCAGGAGGGATCAGCAATGATCATTGCAATTCTGATACTCTACGTGCTGATGATGATCGGCATTGGCGTATCAACACACAAGAAAAGTTCGTCCATCGACGGATTTATTCTCGGAGGAAGAAACGTAGGTTCATGGCTTACTGCTTTCGCCTTCGGTACATCTTATTTTTCAGCAGTTGTTTTCGTAGGATATGCCGGTCAGTTTGGATGGAACTACGGCGTTTCCTCAACATGGATCGGTATAGGAAACGCATTTATCGGAAGTACACTTGCCTGGATCATCCTCGGTAAGAGAACAAGAACAATGAGTAAGCACCTCGAAGCTTCCACAATGCCTGAATTTTTTGAAAAGAGATTTAATTCAAAGGGCATCAAGACAGCTGCAGCTGTAATAATCTTTATCTTCCTCATTCCATATACAGCTTCAGTTTACAACGGCCTTTCAAGACTTTTCTCAATGGCTTTCAAGATCGACTATTCAGTATGTATCATAGCAATGGCTCTTCTTACAGCTGTTTACGTTATCCTCGGCGGATATGCAGCTACAGCTATAAATGACTTTGTTCAGGGTATCATCATGCTCGGCGGTATCACAGCTGTTATTCTTTTTGCGCTTAACGAAAAGGGTGGTTTCTCATCAGTTCTTGATCAGCTCGGTGCCATCGATGCCGGTGTTCCTGCAAACTCCCTCAATTCTCTTTTCGGACCTGACCCGATAAACCTTGTAGGCGTTATCATTCTTACATCTCTTGGTACATGGGGACTTCCTCAGATGGTCCACAAGTTCTACGCTATCAAGAGCGAAGATGCTATCAAAAAGGGAACTATCATCTCAACAATTTTTGCTATTGTGGTAGCCGGCGGTTCATACTTTCTCGGCGGTCTCGGACGTGTTTACTGCACAGCTGACAGTGCTGACGGAAGCGGAAGAACATTTATCGAAAAGCTCCCTAACGGCAAGCTCGACTTTGATGCTATCGTACCAAGTCTTCTTGATTCATGTCTTCCTGACATCATGATCGGTCTTGTTGTTGTGCTCGTTCTTTCAGCATCAATGTCAACACTTTCATCACTCGTTCTCACATCAAGCTCAACAGTAACTATCGACCTCATCCGTCCGCTTACAAAGGGTAAGATGGATGAAAAGAAGGAAGTTTTCACAATGAGAGTTTTCATTGCAGTATTCCTCCTCATCTCAGTAGTTATCGCTCTTAACAAGAATGCATACATCTCAACACTCATGTCTATCTCATGGGGTGCTCTTGCAGGTGCTTTCCTTGCTCCGTTCATGTACGGTCTTTACAGCAAGAAGGTAACAAGAGCAGCCGTTGCAGCCTGCTTCTTTACGGGTGTAGGCATCACAGTAGTTCACATGTGCATCTTCAGCCTCGGCTTCTTCCCTGAAGCAACAAAGGCTGCAGCTTCACTCAAGCTCAACATGGCTTCACCAATCAATGCAGGTGCCATCGCAATGCTCGCAGGTCTCGTAGTAGTTCCTGTAGTAAGCAGCTTCACAAAGAACTCTGATCAGGCTGAGCTTGAAAAAGCTTTTGACTGCTATAAGAAGTAATAATGTTTCAGGTGAATATCTGATATAAATATACAGGCTGTGTATGATCTGCACAGCCTGTTTTTTTATGTATTTTTACTGTATTTTTATATATAAACACGCTTAAGCGTTTCATAAAATATGTATAATAAGTACTGTTGAAACAGTGCGTTTTGTATGGTATAATTAGATATATAGTATAAAACGCTGATTTATTCAAAAATCAGCGTGGGGACCGGGGCGAAGCCCCGAAATCTATCCCCATCCACAGATCCGGCGAAGCCGGATCTGTGGATTGATCTTTTTTCAGAAAATAATATTCTTAAGGTGAAAGGGAAAGAATTGATGTTGACTGATATCGAAATCGCTCAGGGAGCAAAAATGAAAAAAATCACAGAGATCGCGGCCGGACTTGGCATCAGTGATGATGAACTTGAACAGTACGGTCAGTACAAGGCTAAGCTTTCAGAATCAATCTACAAGAAGCACGAAAACGATCCTGACGGCAGGCTGATCCTCGTTACTGCTATCAATCCGACACCTGCAGGTGAAGGAAAGACAACAGTAAGTGTAGGACTTGCACAGGCGATGGCGAAAACAGGCAGAAAAGCTATGCTTGCACTCCGCGAACCTTCACTTGGTCCTGTATTCGGTATCAAGGGCGGTGCAGCCGGCGGCGGATATTCACAGGTAGTTCCTATGGATGAGCTGAATCTCCATTTTACAGGAGATTTCCATGCCATAACCGTTGCAAACAACCTTCTGGCTGCTCTTATAGATAATCACATCCAGCAGGGAAATAAGCTTCGTCTGGATACCAGGCAGATCCTTTGGAAGAGGTGCATGGATGTCAATGACAGGAGCCTCAGGAATATCGTTGTAGGTTTGGGTGCAAAGGGTGATGGTTTTGTAAGGGAAGACCACTTCGTAATA
>JBGUVZ010000114.1:0-2442 GCA_045220685.1 Oscillospiraceae bacterium
CTATGCTGGTGTGCTTTCTTTTAAAATGTACAGAGCAATGTCCAACGATCCGGAGAAGACTGACCTTATTGTTGTGCTCGGATGTCAGGTGAGAGGCGAAACTCCTTCGCGTATGCTTCGACACCGACTGGATACGGCATATGAAGCGATGCAGAAGCATCCGGATGCGCTGTGCGTGGTTTCGGGAGGTAAGGGAAGCGATGAACTTATCTCGGAGGCAGAGGCTATGCGTCGTTATCTTGTGGAAAAGGGTGCGGATGAAAGTCGAATAGTTATGGAGGACAGGTCAACAAATACTTTTGAGAATATCAAATTTTCATTTGAACTTACTGATAAACTTGGGTATGATCGAGACATTACGATTGTTACCGACGGATATCACCAGTACCGTGCAGGACTTATCGCCCGGAAGCAGGGGGCTGAAAGCATAACGGCATATTCGGCTCCTACTGAATTCAAGTTTCAGGCTACCTACTGGGTTCGTGAATGGATGGGCTTAAGTAGATTCTTTGTTTTGGGCAGATGAATCAGAAAATAGCAGCCGAAATTGATTGAGTTAAGAACAGTACGATTCAAAATAAGGACATCTATCATCAGATGTCCTTAACTTTGTTTGAGAAAAATTATTTTTTAATGCACGGAAAAGCATTTCTCAGTTGTATATATAGTGAAAGTCATGATGATCAATACTAAACGATGTGCGGCACATAATGATAAAAGGAGATGACAGGATGGGTGACAGTAATGCATTGTATGCGTTTCGGAAATACGGCGATACAGTCCTTCGTGCGGCTTATGCCGTTACAGGAAGCTATCATGAAGCGGAAGATATTACTCAGGAAGTGTTTCTGAAACTTCATGCATCGCCTCAGGATTTTGAAAGCGATGAACATATGAAGGCGTGGCTGCTGAGAGTCACTATCAACCGCTGCAGAAATATAAAGAAAAGTTTTCGTTTGAGCAGGACTTCACATATCGATGAAACTCTTGAAAATACGCTGAGATGTGAGTTTACGGAGAAAGATAACAGTATAAGAGAGAAAATTGAAAAGATGCCTGAAAAATATGCATCAGTCATATTTCTTTACTATTTTGAAGAATACAATATACGTGAAATAGCATCCATTCTCGGCAAAAGTGAAAATACGGTAAGTTCGCTTCTGCAGCGCGGCAGGAAGAAGCTGAAAACAGAACTTGAAAAGGAGGGCTATGCATATGGAACCTAACGAGTACACAAACTTTATGAACAGAATAAAATGCAGCGATGAATTCAATGAACGCATGGAGAAAATGCTTGGTTCAGAAACAGAGCAGAATGCCTCCGGTGAAGAAAACTTAAAGATCGTAAATTCATCATCAAAATTCAGACCGGTAAATATAATTGCAATGGCAGCTGCAGCTGCTGTAGTATTCGGTACTGCTATTGCGGTAAACAATCGGATTTCTGATTCGGGGAACCCATTAACCGTTCCGGACATCACTTCCGAAACTTCTGCTTTAGATGATGCTGTTGTAACGGAAGCTGTTACGGTGTCAGAAGAAATACAGAAAGATGAAGATGTATCAGAAGAAAGTTCATTTGATAAACTGAAGAAAATAAGCTCTGTTCTCATTGAAAAGTATAATAGCGGTGAGAAATTAAATATCTCAAGCCGTGAAGGCGAAGACGGTTATTCAAATTACGGAGATTATTACAGCACAGTTCGTCGCGAATATTATCTTTCAGATCCGGAAAAATTTGAAGATTTCATCAATGCTGTTTTATACTATCATAAAGATGCCTGGCAGCTTTGTTCGGAAGATGAATACAACACTGGTATAGAGGCTGATCAGAACGGCCGTAGCAGCATACCGCGATATTCAATATCGTTTGGAAATTCAGGAAGTGAATTCAGAATAACTGAAAACGGTTATATGTCATTCGGAAAAGAATATTTCAGACTGAGTGATGTGAATGACACTTCCGGACTTAAAGCAGTTTTTGATGAGTATCTTGTAATGACTGAGGAATCAGCTCTTGCTGATAAGATTCGCAAAGGAATGTTTGATTATTCGAATCTTCAGGCGGATTATACATATGAGTATGGGCACAACGGTACTGATAATGACGAATGGAAAAAGAAAATCACAGGTATTCTGCGCGTTGATGCTGATAATAAACTTATGGTTATGAGCGGCGAAGGTGTTATTGATAATACACAGGTTGGCATGAGTATAGTTATGCAGGGCGAAGATAACTCCGCTTTAAGATTAGAATCATATCCTGAATCAGAAAATATGCCGAATGTTACTCAGGGCAGGTTCAGATATGTGCATAACAATATGGAATTTGAGCGGCCTGCTAATCATTATATTTATCTTTGCCGGAAGATCGATGAGATTCTCACAGGAAGATATCATCAGTTGGAAGACACTATTGTGAGAGCAAAAGTCTGGAACGGA
>JBGUVZ010000115.1:0-5034 GCA_045220685.1 Oscillospiraceae bacterium
AATCAGGTTCCGAACGGTTACACGATGCAGAAAACCACCAATGCAGTACGAGTTCCTATCTGCCGTTCCCGACAGATCAAAACAACATTCATCAACGGTCAGTACATCACCGGTTACAACCTGAGTGTATTTATCGGCGTAGCTGAGAACATCTCAAATCAGACCGTGCAGATCAACGAAACCATGTGCGGTGACTGGGATGTAGCGGCTGTTGCGGCGTTTCCTAACACCGTATTGGAAGCAGGCCAAAAGACAGAGCTTTATGTGGTTAAGAAACTTGTTCACGAAGAACCGGTAGCGACCTTCAGACCAAATCTGCTGAGATAGGAGCGATAGATGTTTAACAAAATGTCCCCAAAGGTTAAGCAGATCGTAGTTTTAGGTCTGCTGATTGCCGGTGTGCTGTTGGTAGTAGGTTTAGGCGTTAAGTCAACTGAAAGGGGCGGAAAAGGCAAAAAAGAACCTGATGTAACTAAATCAGTATTGCTAGATAAGTCTGAATCAAGAAACGCCTCACTTGATGCACTTGCCGTTGATATGCGTAAAATCGAGCGCAACAACAAGGCTTTACAGCAACAAATAAAAGATCTTGAAAACCTGATAAGCAGGCAGGGCAGCGTTTCTGGAGAAGGCATAGATCCGAAGAAACTGAATCGTACACTTCAGTCCTTGACCAATCAGGTGACAGATCTGCAAGAACAGATAAAAGCTCTCCAGAGAGCGCAGCTCTTATCCCCGACTGCACCGGTTCAGCAGGATGACAATATTCTTGATCCAGAAGAACTGGAAGGCGTGTCAGATCGCGAATCTAAGGATGAAAAAATTGCCAAAAAAGACGATAGCGACAAGGACAAAGACAAAGACGATAACAGGTTTGCACCTGCTGTAGCCCGTGAAACTACACAGCCGAAAGCAGACAGTAAGCCTAATTTACCGCCTGACTCAATCTTTAGCGGAGAGCCGGTAAGACCTCATAATCGCGAGGTTTCCATATCTCAGCCTGATGATGATATTTTTGCGGCTCAGGAACCGCCTAAGACACAAAGCAACGGTTCTACAAAGATTTCGATTATGAGCGAAACTCATGCGAAAGTAACCGAAGCTGAAGAAAAGCAGAAAAAAGACCAGTATTTATTCCTGCCTGCCGGATCAATAATAACCGGCGTTATCCTCAACGGTATGGATGCACCGACCGGTCAGGCTTCAAGAGAACATCAGTTCCCTTCTCTGGTTCGTATTCAGAAAGAGGCTATTCTTCCGAACCGTTTCAGGTCTGATATACGCGAATGTTTCGTAATCGTAAGCGGTTACGGTGATTTGAGTTCAGAGAGAGCTTATCTGCGAGGTGAAACACTGTCATGCGTAAGAAAAGACAAACGCATAATCGAAGGTTCGCTTGATTCGTACGCTGTTGGCGAAGATGGCAAGAACGGCTTGAGAGGCAGACTGGTTTCAAAGCAGGGACAGATCATAGTTAAATCCCTGATGGCAGGATTCTTGTCAGGACTGGCAGACGCATTTGACGTGAACGCTACGCCGACAATCAACACAAGCTCCAACGGTCGAGTAAGTTACGAGCGAGTTTGGAGTACTTCGGCGTTGCAGGGCGCGGCTACAAAGGGTATCAGTTCTTCATTGGATCGTATTGCAGAGTTCTATGTCAAGATGGCTGAAGGACTTTATCCGGTCATCGAAATTGATGCAGGCAGACGCATTGATTTGATCCTGACCAAAGGTGCGAAGATTACTTTGCAGGATGTTGGTGACGGATCTTTAACCGCTCTGCGCGAAAAAAGCATGGATTTATACAACAAACTTAAAAATTAATGGAAAAACATAAAAAAATGAGTACAATATCACACTTGTTTGTTAAGGCTGGGTTTCTAGCTGTTACATTGTTCGCTATGAATGGATGTAGCGTTTTTAATGTGGGTGAATCTGAGTATTCTTGCCCTGGCAGATCTAAAGGTGTGACCTGCGCAAACACAAGGGAAATCTATACCGCAACAAACAACGGGCAACTGCCTACACCGGTTTCGTTGGAAGAAGCGCGAAACGGCAAAAGTACGGTAGTTGGCAGATCAGAAGGTGACAGTAGCAAGACCGCCGAGTCTGACAGCGGAAACCCTTTCGTGGAAGAAAGAAGGCAACAAGTTGTCGAGCAGTACATCACCCCAAATCTGCCTGATAAGCCCATCCCTATTCGCACTCCTGCCACAGTTATGCGCATTTGGGTTGCTCCGTGGGAGGATACGGATGGTGATCTCAACGCAAGCGGTTATATCTATACTGAGATAATGCCACGGCGATGGGTCATCACAGACGGAGCTGAAGAAGATGACAGATCATTAGCTCCACTAGGGAAATAGAACATAGGGTTCGTTTCCTATTTTGTAATTTTTAAAATGATTAAAGGAATCACAATGAAATTATTAACTAGAAAGAACGTAGCTGTTATGGCAGTTATGGGTTTAATCGTTGCTAATGCTGCTTACGCTGGAGATCAGGGTACAGAATTTAACGATGTATGGGAAACCTTAATCGGCTGGTCACAGGGTACTCTTGGTAAGATTATCTCTGTAGCTATGATGCTCGTTGGTATCATCGCCGGTGTTGCTAAACAGTCTATCATGGCTTTCGCTATGGGTATTGCCGCTGGTTTAGGTCTGTTCTATGCTCCAACCGTAATTGACGGTGTTGTATCTGCAACCGTTGTTACCGATGGTATGAACGCTACCGATGCCGCTAAGACCATGATTCAGTTAGCTACATCAATCAAGTAATCGAGTAAAATCGACTAAATAACAAAACTTAAAACATACCCCGAAGCATTTCGGGGTATTTTTTTATCAAAACAGATTCAAAAAAATAATATAATTTGATAATATAATTATATTGAATATTAAATGTTTTAAAGTATAAAAAACGAAAGGACAGATTGTTTAAGTCTGTCCTGATAGATAAGTGTGTTAAATTTTTGAAATTTTGAAAACGATTCACGAGCAGTACCGATATATGAAGTACAGATATGAACGAAGTTAAAAATTCTTAAATTAACGGCTTAATCTTAGCACAAGGGAGATTTATTGACAATGACAGATCAGGATTCAGGAAATATTATTGATTTAGTGCTGACAAAAAAGGATTTCAGGCTGTTGCTGGTGCTGGAAAACCTATCCAAAGAGGAAAGAGGCATTAAGGGCCATGACAGTACGGCGATAGAAATGGGAATGGATGTAAATGCTATACATCGTGCGCTTGCGCAGGATAACGATATGCTGTCCTACAAGTTTTTATGCTGTATATTTTTCTTTGTATGGCAACGCAGAGAGCTTTTCAAGCAGTTCAAAGACAAAATGAACAGAATGACCGGTCTAGCCGACGAAGAAGCGTTGAGTACAGAGGAGCTAACCCTATGTACAATGATTTGTAAAGCGTGTCTGGACATCGCCAGAAACGATGAATTTCTGATGAAATATATGGATGTAAGCATATATTCTTATAACTCTGAGATAGGCAAGGAAACCACTGAAATAAAATCACGCAAGGTTTTTGATAGTCTGAAGCGTTTTATTGGCGGAGCTGAGTTCCAGAACTGTCTAAATATCCTGAACTGTCTGATCGAGAAAGTAACGAACAATGATTTCGTTGATAATTACTGGAGCAGGATAATCAACGCCGAAAAAGTTAATGGTAGCGGTCGTGTGAAGTTCCGTCTGGGAAATTCATAGTTTCTGTCTTGTCAGATCGCAGGAAGGTCATGGAGAAATCCATCGCCTTCCTTTTTTTATGCCCGTTTCAGGGCTGTCAGATCTGATATTTTATTTATACATGATTATTTTTATAAATATGTTTTGAATACCATGTTTTTGGGCTGGTAATCATACAAAAAATAGCTATGGTTATTATCTGTATATGTTTGGTTGTGATGTGATTATGAAATGAACGTATTTTTAAATATTTTATAAAAGTGTTTTTGTATAAACATGATTTTATAAATTATTGGTTTTGAGATTTGACAGATCGAAAACTATTATATAAATACTGTTTAAATATTATCAATCATATCAAACCAACCTAGTAAAAATATTCAAAACAGTTTTTTAAATATTTTTACGGGGTTTTTATATCGGTATCTGACAGATCTGTAAATATCTATAAAACGTATAAAAAACATACATAAAACATATAAAAACAAATAATCGCTAAAATAAACAATATATTTATATTAAATGTGTTGACAAAACAAAATGTTTTTCATATAATGATTACATCAAAACAAAGAGCGATAAATAAAAAATCTTTGATTTTGATATAAATTAGTTTACAGAACGTATTTATAAATAAGGTTCTGTAGTGAAGATAAGTGTGTTATTTTAGGATTTTTTTAAATGAGTTATGAATTTGATACTGCAATAGTTGTTGATAAAGCAACAGCTAAAAGATTAGCAAAAGATTGTCAGGACATATTTTATGGCGTGACCATGATTGCAACAGATAGATACTTTTTAAGGTTCTGCATGAAATGGGGTGAACGTTACGAAGCCATACTAGACGAGGTTCGTAATTCTTCTTATTACGAGATTATGAAAGTAGGAGAAGAATTAGACGACATCAAATTTGAATGTGGCGATGATTGCGAATACTACATAGACGTTCAGCGAGAATTGGATTTTGGAAATAATGAATGTTCAATCTACAGACCGATCCATGATTTCCTGAATGAAGGAAATAACGGAAACGATTTAATGACTGAACACATGGCAATTATGGCAACTGTAGGTGGAATTTAATTATGACTGAGATTAGAGATATACCACAAACATTAGCAGACCAATTAGGTTGTACTCGTAACGAACTGATTGATTATCTTCAGTTAAATATTTTCCCTAAAGGTGCGTTTAGTGCCGATGCAGTAATGGAATTATGCCGGATCTGCATTGAAAACAAGTTAAGTCCGTTTGCCGGACATGTATATGCGATGACACGCATGAACCGTGCAAAAGGCGGTCAGAGCGTGACCATCGGAATTAA
>JBGUVZ010000116.1:0-4681 GCA_045220685.1 Oscillospiraceae bacterium
ATGCTCCTTGACCGTATCTGGGGAACGGATTATTTCGGAGGCGACCGTGTGGTGGACAATCATATCAAAAAGCTCAGAAAGGCTCTCGGTAATTCAGGCAGGCAGATAAAAACAGTCATCTCAAAAGGATACAAACTCACCGAATGAAAAAACACTGGCGGCTGATAAGCGTTTAAGATCTTAACGAAATTATCGACAGTGACAGATACAACAAGCTCTGAACGCAGTGAACGGACATATCAGGAGGGATACGACATGAAAAGAAAGAAAAACAACAAACGAGGATTTCGATACTATTTTATACAGACATTTGCGGTTGTGTTCGCATTTGCGTTTCTGATCGGATTTACCATTTATTACGGCATGCTGAAATATGAACTCAGAGGCCTCGAAGCAGTTTCCTACAGCGATAGCAATTATACTGTTTATGACGCACTGGAAGATATGGACGACTCTGAAATTACAGAAAACAGTATGATAAAACTCCTCACAATGAGGATGGGAGTTCAGGATCATTCATATACCGATTACTGTACGGTAGTTTATGATACTGAGAACGATAAATTTTACGACAGCAGTAATGTAATATACTGTGTCGCTACTGCAAGTGACGATAAATATTTTAAACCGATAAAGGAACTTTCAAACGATTACTTCAATAATAATTATATCAACGAATCTACTCTGTTTAAATTCAGAACAATGGCTGTCTGCAGTGATCCTGACCTGCTTGAACAAATAAACTCATACCAGAGAAAGCATACACCAGGCCAAGTGTATTCAAGGCTCGAAGCGGATGATGCGTACATAAAGGAAGACAGTGCAATAATAAAAAAATGCACCCTTTCATTATATAACTCAGAGGACAGACTCATTGCCAAATACGATATCACTTCTGACAGCGAGATACCTGAGGGATATATTCATTTTCAGAGCGAAGAATCTGAAACACTTTACGATGACGCTCTTACCGTAAACAACATTTCACCTGTATGCGTCGGAACACGCACAGGCTCTTACTGTGACAGTCTCATACCGGAGTTAAAGGATTTTCTGAAGGGCGAAATAAGACATATGTTTTACTGCAAAAAAGGCAATCCGTTTTCATGGTCACTTGCCTATAACGGCATAGCACATGTAGGCACACGCTGGAAAATCTACACCGTTTCATATTTCAATCTTGTAAACGAATTTTATTATGAAATTCTCATAGGCGGCGGTGTACTGACCATACTTGCAGTTTTATTTTCTTATCTCATCGCACGCATAAGACATATGCGCTACAGAAAAGAATATGAAATGAATGAGTACAGAAACAGCCTCACAGCAGCACTGGCTCATGATCTGAAAACACCGCTGGCCGCTATTTCAGGATATGCTGAAAATCTTATTGCAAATGTTCATACAGAAAAGCGTGAGACTTATGCTGAGTCCATTCTTAAGAACACTCAGTATATCGACAGGATGATAGCCGACACCCTTGATCTCGCAAAGATCGAAAAGGCTGCGGAAGTAAGCAGTGAACAGTGTAATATCGAAAAGATCATCAAAGATTCTCTTGTTCGTTTTTCTGATGAAATACAAGCTAAAGAAATGATCGTCAAACTCGACGGAAGCGGCACGGTAAAAGCAAATCCGCAGATGATGTCACAGATGATCACAAATCTTATTGAAAACGCTGTACGCTATACTCCGGAAAAAGGATGCATTGAGATAAACGCCGACAGCAGATCACTCCGTATCACCAACGACGTAATTGAAACTGTAAAAGATGCACCGGATCTCATAAAGGCATTCCGTAAAGGCGATGCTGCAAGAAGCTCCTGTTCAGGCAGCGGACTTGGTCTCTCAATAGTAAAACAGATTTCCGATCTTCACGGATTCAGGTTTGACGTAAATTCGGAGAATAAAAAATTTACCGCAAAAATTAAATTCTGATACAACAAAAGCAGCATATCCCGCTCACGCAAATACGCGGGTTGGATATGCTGTTCTGCTTATAAGGAGGTGTTTATCTTATCTTATTTTATCTTTGTTCTGCACATAATATCTCTGTTTTATCTTCTGTTCAGATTATTCATCACGGTCAGGGATGATATATTCATTTTTCTGTATATATCGTAACCAATGTGATCGTCAAGTATATCATCGAAGTTTCCGTTATCGCTGTAGATATAGTAGTCCTCATTATGGACCCAGCCTTTTTCCTTCTGAATTTTATTTCTGATAAATTCCCTGTATTCCGGAGAAGAAACAACTGCGGCTGAATCTGCTGATATTTCGGCCATGTTTTCAATATCTCTGTAAGTGATGGTATCTGCCTTGTATGTAAGATTGTACTTTGCTATCACTGAATCAAAACGTCCGAAGCAGAGAACACCGAACATGAATGTAAAGATGATTGCTGAGAGCTTAACAAAGCACAGTCTGTCATCAAACTGCTTGATTATAACGAGTACAAATATGAACGCCGTCAGAATCATGAACCAGCTTGTATCAAGTCTGAGTCTGGTAAGGCCGTATTCGTTGATATAGAGAACCATTTTGCTGAGTGCTGTTGCAGTGATAATGAGTGTGAATACTGAAATAACAATAGTATATGCTTTAAGTCCCATACTCTTGTTTTTACCTGAATTCTTCGCTGTGAAATTCATAAGAAAGATAACTACCGCATTGATAGCTTCGATTCCGGAAAGTTCAAAAAAGCCTTTTCTTGCGTATTCCGCATAGCTGTATTCTGCCGGAAGATTGCCGGAAAATGCTGAAAGGAAATACGCTGCCTGTGAAATGAAAAAGATAATATAGAGTATACAGATCGGTGTAACGGTAGTGTATACTATTATGTTATTCATCTTGCGGAAATTATTGCACACAGCCTCGCATCTGTCATCATCTGCCTTGATAATAAAGTCATCGTGTGTATGAGAATAGAAAAGTCCGAAAAGGTACATTGCTCCGAGAAGAGTAAGTATCGATTCCCAAACGATCTGAGTATAATCGCCGTTATAAATATATTCGGCAACACCGCTGAGGATACGTTCAACGCCTTCATCCGCAGACATAAGAAGCGAACCGACAACAATAGTAAGAGGAACTGCAAGAAGAAGGCCTGCCATAACGTATATTGCATTTTTCAAGCCTTTTTTCTTTTCGCCGCTTATGCTTGCCGGAAATATCTTGCCGAGGCAGCTGAACGGATTGTTCAGAACACTGTTCTTGATATCGAACGGTGAATAATCACGGAACAGATCGGTTCCGCCTGAAACACAGTGTACAAGATACGCTCCGCCGGTCATAAGAAATGCCACGGTCAGTCCTTTGGCTGTAGTATCAGCAGTAATTGAAAATACCAGACTGAAAACATAGAGCACACCTGTCCAGATTTTCTGTCCCTTTGAAAAAGTGCATCCGTTCTTTTTAAGAATAAAAACCGAAGCAGTTATGATCAGTATAAAATACAGCGTCGTAATAAATCCTGTCGTATGCCAGAGAACAAAATGAGCAAACAGCGCAGCCGCGATCCATACAAACAGTGCGGTCTTTCTGTCTTTGTCACTGTACACAGCCTTCGGCTTAAATGAAAATCCTTCGTTAATTCCATCACATGTTAAATTCATATCTTCATTCATAATCTTCGTCTCCTGACTATTCATAAATCAGCGCGGAGTGCATGGTGAAACCACGCCGTCTCCCTCGCCACGGAAATCCTGTGAAGCCGGATTTCCGGTTTATCATCGTTTGACTAAAGCCTGTATGATTTAGATACGTATCAATAATCATTCCGGTGATCAGTCCGGAACGTACAGCTTTTCCTGTTATCTGTATTGTAACACAAAGAATTTTGATTGTCAATATAAATTTATCGTTTTTCAGTAAAATATTTTCTTTTTACAGTTATTTTTTATTGTTATATGTTTGAAAACCCGTATATATCCGCATAGCTGTAATCCGACAGTATCACTGCAAACGATGCGATTACAACAATTAAACATATTTTCATTCATTATAAAATTTGTTTTTTGTTAATAATGAGTAGTGCAAAAACAAGTGTTATAAGCTATAATTATATATAACAGATTATTTCACTATGAAAAAAGGAGTATGTATCATGGCAAACGAAAACAAAGTCGTAGAAGCTATCAAATCAAAGAAGGGCATCATCGACGAATTCAAGGAATTTATCGCCAAGGGTAACGTTATGGATCTCGCAGTCGGCGTTATCATCGGTGCTGCTTTCCAGAACATCGTAACAGCCCTCACAGGCAGCTTCATCAATCCTCTCATCTCACTCATCACAGGCGGCTGCAAGACAGACGAAAACGGTAACCTCATCCCTGTCGGCGGTCAGTTCAAGATCAACGGTGTAGCATTTGACTACGGCGCATTCATCTCAGCAGTTATCAATTTCTTCATCATGGCTGTCATCCTCTTCGTCATCGTTAAGGCTGTAAACAAGGCTATGGAACTCGGCAAGAAGAAGAAGGAAGAAGAAGAAAAGGCTGCTCCTCCGGAACCAACAAAGGAAGAGATCCTTCTTACAGAGATCAGAGATCTTCTCAAGGAAAAATAATATTGACTTATTTGTATTGAATCTCCCGTAATAATGTGTTATAATAAACAATATTGATAATGGGGTGGGATTCAATATGAAACTAAAAGAATATTCTTATGCTGACAACAG
>JBGUVZ010000117.1:0-4485 GCA_045220685.1 Oscillospiraceae bacterium
TCTACCTTCAAAACTTCGCGGCGGTATTTTGTACCGATTTCTGTAAGCTTAAACTTCTGGATTTTACCAGAACCTGTCATTGGGAACTCATCCATAAACATAATCAGCTGTGGCCACTTGAACTTAGAAAGCTTGTCGCGGCAGAACTCAATTACGTCCTGATCTGTAAGAGTTTTTCCTTCATGAAGAATAATAAATGCACCTGTGATTTCGCCATAGCGTTCAGACTTAACTGCTGCTACCTGAATGTCTTTAATTTCAGGCATCTGTGCAAGGAACTCTTCGATTTCGCGTGGATAGATGTTTTCACCACCACGGATAATCATATCCTTAATACGACCAGTAATGCGGTAGTTTCCGTTTTCATCTTTTACACCAAGGTCTCCGGAATGAAGATATCCGTTAGCATCAATTGTTTCGGCTGTAGCTTCAGGCATCTTATAGTAGCCCTTCATTACGTTCCAGCCTTTACAACACATTTCACCCTGCACTCCAACAGGACATTCTTTACCAGTTTCAGGATCAAGAACTTTAACATCAATTCCTTCGAATGCATCACCTACAGTAGTTGCACGAACTTCAAGACTGTCGTTCCAATGGCTCTGTGTGATTCCAGGACTTGTTTCTGTAAGACGGTAAACTGAAGTAATTTCCGGCATGTGCATTTCATCATTTACGCGCTTCATCAATTCAACAGGAACCCCAGAACCTGCCATAATACCAGTACGCAGAGAAGACAAATCAAACATGCTGAACATAGGATGATTAAGCTCTGCAATGAACATTGTTGGAACACCGTAAAGCGAAGTACACTTTTCTTTCTGAATTGAAGCAAGAGCAACAAGCGGATCAAAGCTTTCGAGCAATACGTGTGTACCGCCATGAGTCAGACAAGCCATAACTCCAAGTACAATTCCAAAACAATGGAAAAGAGGAACTACAAGACAGAGTCGTTCATTTGCTGTATAGCGCATTCGCTCACCAATAATAAAACCATCATTGATGATGTTGCGGCTTGTGAGCATAACCCCCTTAGGGAAGCCTGTAGTACCAGAAGTGTACTGCATATTTACAACATCTTCTGGAGTAACTTCAGCTTCAATCTGATGAATGATTTCAATATCAATATGTTGGCCGAGCAAAAGTAATTCCGGAGTTGAATAAAGACCACGATATTTTTCCGGCCCCATAAATACAACATTTTTCAAACAAGGGAATCTGGCTGATTTAAGGCAGCCACGCTCGTATTCATCGAGTTCTGGAACAAGTTCCTTAATCATGCTTACATAGTTAGAGTCTTTTACACCGTCTGTAAGACAAAGTGTAGTTAAATCAGACTGTTTTACAAGGTATTCAAGCTCGTGCAATTTATAAGAAGTATTTACTGTAACTCCAACTGCACCAAGACGTGCGCAGGCAAACATATATGTAAGCCAATCCGGAACATTAGTTGCCCAGATACCTACATTGTCACCCTTTCTAACTCCGATTGCATATAGGCCACAAGCCAGGTCATCAACGCGCTTATCAAACTGCGCATAAGTAAAACGAAGATCACGGTCTGCATATACCATAAATTCATGCTGTGGATCTTCAGCTGTCTTTTGACGTAATAACTGGCTTAATGTTAATTCAATCATATGTAGCACTCCTTATACATATAGTATAAAAAAATGCTTATTTATTCAATATAAAAATTAATAAATAATAAATATATTTAGTATAATTAAACTTTGCCGGCTTTCCTGAAATAAAACATTTGACTATTTAAATGTTACGTAAGAACCAGATACTTTTTTACTTTCGTAAACTCCGCTATCTATAAGCTTATAGTTATCTGCAAAATCAGCTGGTTCACCAGGTTGAACAATTATGGCACCAATGCTTGCTGTTATTTCAGTATCACCAAGTTCAGGAATTACAATATTCTTAAGATTTTCAATAAAGCGGTTGATTATTGATTTTGCAACCTTTTTATTATGAACTTCAGCTGCATAGGCAGAAAATTCATCTCCTCCCAAACGGAATACAATATCGTGTTCTCGGAAGGCAGCCTTTAGACTGTTTGCTACATTTATAATTACCTGGTCACCTACTCCATGTCCATAGGTATCGTTAAAATGCTTAAAATGGTCAATATCAAGAAGTATAAATAATCCTCCCTTTCCATTTCTAAGACTATCTTCTACCTTTAATTCTCCGCTTACACGATTTAAGAGACCTGTCATACGATCGGTCTCAGAAAGCATAATTAGCTTTTCTTTTTCTTTAGCGTCATTTACGATTTTATCGATGTTCATAACACCAAGAATTACAGTTCCAGAACTAAGCTTCATATACTTGAATTCATAAAAGTGAATTTCACCATTATCATCAATTCGATAACTTGAAGAATATTCATCGGAATCTGTAAGTTTTTCTATGATTGTATCAAGTGCAATTGCTTCAGTCATAAAAGCCTTGTCTTCTGAATAAACACGGTGTTCAATATAATCAGAAAAGAAAGTATCGTATGATGCATCTTCCGCATAATTTTCTTTAAATGACTCTGGAACATAGCCGCTTAGCTTAATAGGTTTTAATGTTCTTGTTCTAAGATTGATACTTAAAATATTTGCATAGTCACTGCTCAAAGCATTTACAATATTGAACTGTTCCAGAAGATCAAGCTCATTTCTTTTGTTTTCATCAATATCTGTAAAGAGACCAATATAAGTTTGCGGAGAACCATCTGCCCGGCGGATAATATTTCCTGCTGCGTGATACCACTTCCAGCCTTCATACTTTGTCAAAAGACGATATTCAACATCATAAACTGTCTGTCCACTTGTATCATTTACTGTAGCCCAGAAAGCTTTTAATACTTCATCCTTATCACTCCGGTGAAGTCTGTCAGACCAGGACGCAAGTTTATTAGGGAAATCTTCTTCATTTTCAAAACCAAGAAGCTTACGGAAGTTGTCTGACCAGATACATTTTACAATCTGACCATTTTCATCAAACTCCATTGACCATGGACCAGAATCCAGAAGGGAGTGAATAATATGCATAGCCTGCTGTTCTTTATTAAGCTTTTCGTAAGCAAGCTGAGTTTTATGACTGATGATTTTTTCCTGCTCCAGTTTGAAATGAGAAACGTTTCTAATAATAATTAAAAATACAATAAACAGAAGGATAATTAAAGCAATGATAGAGAATACATGAGCTCTGGTATGCTGCATGAGGGAAGCTATATTAGTACTTACCTGTTCGCTGATTACTGTTTCATAAACAAGAATTGTAAGAATCCAGCCGGTGTTCTTTACAGGAATATAATAAAGATGGGCAGTTTCATTTCCATAAGAAACTTCAACAAGCCCAGAACCACCGGAAGAAAAATCATTTGTAATCTGTCTTACTTTTCTTGCATCTTTTTCGCTTGAAGCAATTACAGATAAAATATTCAGCCCTTTTGGAAGATTTCCAAAATCAGAATTAATAAGGCTTTCACCATTTTTGTAATAGAGATTAAAATAAGTTTCCATATTTTCATGACGATAGGTCATAGCCCTCATCATCTGATCAATATTAATCTCTACAAAGCAGGCTGTAATCTTTGAGTTATTAAAATAAATGCCGGAAACAGGTACGGCAAGAAAAAGCTTCTTTTCTCCACCATAATTCAAGACAGTTGAATAAATTGGTTTTGTTATTTTTTCAGTAAGAAAAGGATAACGGGTTTTTCCAGAACAGGTATAATGTGAAGTATAAACAAGTCCATTTTCATCAACCAGGGCAAAGGTATCCATACCGTAAAGTTTTTTCATATTTCCCAGATAAGTTCTGAGAGTTTTAGGAGATTCAAGATCTCTTTGAGAAATAACAGAAAGTGCGTTGTTTACATAACTATATTTTTTATCAAGCTCATTAGAGACAAGAGATACACGGTTTTTTGCAATTTCCTGAATATAAAATTCACTCAGCTTATCAATTGCTTTATCTGTAACTCCCTGTGTAGTATTTGCAGTCTTTAATGACATAAAGAGAAGTAAAATTATAAGCACTGTCAAGAACAAGGCGATAGATATATGAATAATACGTTTAGTAAGTTTTTCCATTGCCGCACCACCTTATTCCATTACACCATAAAGCGAACGAAGAAGCCCCGCTGCATCTTTCTGATAAAACACTGTAGTTGTTTCTTCTTTCTTTTCCGGATACAAGCTTCCAGGTTTTACTCCATCTGCGATTTTTACTGCAGTTGTAATTGTATCAAAACCTATTGAATAACAGTCCTGAATAGCAAGTGCATAAATAATCCCGTCACGAAGATATTTAATTGCCCTTTCATCATGGTCCATGCCTACAATAATTACCTTACCGGCTTTTCCTGCTTCTTCAACGGCACGTCCGGCACCAACAGGATTACTCATATTGCAGCAGATAATTCCATCGAGGTCCGGATACTTCTCTAAAAATTCCTTTGTAAGATTATAGGCATTTACA
>JBGUVZ010000118.1:0-2427 GCA_045220685.1 Oscillospiraceae bacterium
CTCTGATCAGCGTTGTACTGGTTAAGTGCTGCAACAAGTGCTGCACGATAGTCATCTACGTTAGGCTGATAGTTTGTAGCCCAATCCATTACGTAGCAGCCGTCAGCAGTGTACTTAGCTGCATCGTTAAGGAAGCCGTTTGAAGACTCAACTGCGTTCTTGTAAGGCATGATACCAAGCTGCTCAACCATAGCCTTGCTTGCATCAGGATCAGATACGAGCCATACCATGAAGTCGATGGTAGCCTGCTGATCTGCCTCGGAAGCGTTTGCATTAACTGCCCAGCAGTTCTCTGTACCGCAGTTAAGACCAGCCTTCTCCTCGCCTGCAACACCACAGTAGTAAGGGATCATTGTAGCGTTCGGAACATCGCCGGATACTGCTGCATACTCCCAGGAACCGTTTACGAAGAATGCTGCCTTGCCCTCTTTGAACTCTGCCTCAGCGTCATGTCCGCCGTTTGCAAGATCCTTGGGGTCTGTAAGGCTGTTGTTGATGATGAGGTCATAGAGGTTCTTGTAGTTCTCCATGTACTTACCTGTAAGAGATGCGGGGCACTCTTCCCACTTAGCACCTGACTCCTTCTCCTCATAGAAGTACTCAAGGTTAGCAAGGTGTCCTGTGAATCTCCAGGAAGAAGAATCATCCATATCGGAAGATGAGAATGCATCGAAACCAAGAGTATCAGCATTCTTGTGGATATCCTCAGCTACTGTCTTGAGACCTTCAAAGTTCTTGATCTCGTCCATGCTGTGACCAGCCTTCTCGATCAGATCGGGGTTAACGATGATGCCGTAGCACTCATAGCAGTAACCGATAGAAACGAGCTTTCCTGTCTCATCATAGAGGTTGTATGCGTCTGTTGAAAGCTCATCAGCGATCTTTGTGCCTGTAAGGTCGATAGCGTAATCAGCCCAATCCTTAACGCCTGCTGCGTTACCTACTACGAAAAGTGTAGGAGCCTCAGACTTGTCCATCTCGGACTGAAGTGTCTGACTGTAAGTACCTGAAGCTGCGGTTACGATCTTAACCGGAACGCCTGTGGTCTCTGTGTACTTCTTGCCCAGCTCCTGGATGGTCTCATCAAGCTCGGGCTTGAAGTTGAGCCAGTATACGGAACCCTCTCCGCTTGCTGCTGTCTCTGTAACAGCCTCTGCATCACCTGATGCGTCAGTGCTTCCTGCGTCAGTGCTTCCTGCATCGGTGCCTGTAGCTGCGCTACCGCTGCCGCCGCAGCCTGCGAATAATGACATTGTCATTGCCGCACATAAAAATACACTAAGTAACTTCTTTTTCATGATCTTCCTCCTTAATCATTTGATTTCATGTAATTATCGGAAACGTTTCCGACACAGAAAGCATATCACGGAAACGTTTCCAATGCAAGCACTTTTTTCAGGTAATTATTGACAAGAAACGTTTCCGAAACTTTGTAACATTTTCACAAAGCTCCTTTATCAGTTATAAGTTTTTGGGGGTTGGAATAGAATGATTTATTTCCCTAAATATCTGAAACAGAGCGTAGGATTGCTTATATGCCGGACGAAGGATAATGTACTGGCGCAATACGCTGTTTTGAAGAGATTGAAAAAGAATTGAAAAAACGATAGGATTTATAGAATTAAGTTTCAGAATGGCTGTTTTTTAAAAATTCTATCATTTTCTAAATAAAAAGTGTATTATAATGATACAAGGTGTGGGTCTGCAGTGTAAAGATGCGGTTCGCCACACCATCTATTAAACCTTGAAAAAACAATAGCGATTATTGCGGTTCGAAAAAGTAGTCCAAAGGGTGGTCCGAGGAATTTGAGTGGTCCAATAACCTCCTATTCTTCTAGTGTTTAAGCGCCTTGACCCCCTTCGATTCCGCTCGTAATATTTTGCATCTATATTGAGCGTCCGTTCGCCGCAGGTCAGTGTGATATCCGTCTTCATTTTTGGAAGAAGATCCCTAAAGCCATCATCTACCTGCCAATCCATCATAGAAGCAGCGGCTTTAACCTTTAGATGCTTATATTCCGTATTGTAGTATTCCAGGATTAACTTCTCATACAGGTGATGCATCTGCTGTTCATCCAAAAAGTCCATACGGAATACGAAGAACTGAAAAAAGAAAATGAGACTTCTAAAGAAAATACCTCAAAATATTATGAGCCCAAGAAAACAGCAAGCGCCCCCTTTGATGAAATAACGATTATGGCACCCACCGGAGAAGTAATAAAGTATTCTACTGAAAAAGAGAAATTTGAGATACTCGAGCAGCTCCAGATCAATCATGATAATACCGTTGTTGAAAATGAAGATGGGAGCATGACCATTTCGGCAGGTAGGTCAGATGTTGATGAGCTGATCAACAGATACTGGATTCTCAGCGGATGGGGTCCATACAACCCATAGAATACAAAAAAGGCTGCCTCCACCACCCTT
>JBGUVZ010000119.1:0-3076 GCA_045220685.1 Oscillospiraceae bacterium
GGCGTATTTCCATGAAGAGTTTTTCGTAAAATGCTTCGAAGCTGTCGAATTCGTTTCTTAAGTACATGAGAATATAACGGTATTCAAGGCCGAGACCATAGAGAAATTCATCTGTCGCACCGTTCTCACGTAATTTCACGATTTCATCTATCATATTCTGTTCTTCAAGGCGCATGTCGAGACGTTTTTTTATACGTTCATAGAGCACATCACGCGGCCAGTCCGTTCCGAGTACGAGTGTTTCATACTTTGGTGTATTTTCCGGTTCTTCAGTATTTCCGAGAAGAACGCGTTCTACCGCACGTTCAATACGCCTCTTGTTACAGAGATCGAGTTTATTCAGTACTTCCGGATTTTTCTCCTTCAGAAATGAGATAAGTTCCTCTATCGTTTTGGAAGCGACTTCATTTCGTAATTCCGGATCAATCTGCTTTCCTGTCAGATTATATCCGTCTGTAACTGAATTCACGTACAGTCCGGTACCTCCGACCATGAAGGCTTTAACTCCGTGGGAATGGATATCATCGATAGCACTGTATGCAAGTTTCTGAAAATCTTTTACCGAGAAAAAGTCATTAGGTTCGGCTACATCGAGAAGCCAGTGCGGAACGCCCTGTGTCTCCTCAGGTGTTACCTTACCGGAACCGATATCAAGGCCTTTGAACACCTGTCTTGAATCCGCCGAAACGATTTCCGCATTATATTTCAAAGCAAGATCGATTCCCAGTCCGCTTTTGCCGGATGCTGTAGGTCCTGCTATAACCACAAGTTTATTCATATATATTTCTCCGTATTATTTATACTGCTCCCCATCCATTATATCCCGCTCATAATTTCCGTACACATTCACCTTTCTATTTTACCATTACCCTCATATTTCGTCAACTCAAATCAACAGAAAAAAACACCACAGAACTGAGTAAAACAGATCTGTGGTGTTAAATTATTAATTGATGGCTCCGTCCTGATCCTTGGCAGTCTGTAAAACCTTATTTTGTGTTTCCCAGATAAGTTCCTCCAGAGTCTGATACAACTTTTCCGGCTCAACAGGCTTTGAAAGATGCGCATTCATACCAGCCTGCATCGATCTCTGAACATCTTCGTCAAATGCATTGGCAGTCATCGCAACGATAGGAACTATTCGTGCATCGGGACGATCAAGAGCACGGATCCTGGATGTAGCCTCCAGTCCGTCCATCTCCGGCATTCTTACATCCATAAGAACGGCGTCATAGTGTCCCGGTACGCTTGATGAAAATTTCTTAAGTGCAACGGCTCCGGTCTCTGCATAATCAGTCTCCGCGCCCTTTACCTTAAGTATCTCATTCATTATCTCAGCGTTGATGAATACGTCTTCCGCAAGGAGTATGCGGCATCCGTTGAGATCAGCACGCGGCTTTGCCTCAAATTCCTCCCCTGTTTCCGCTCCGTCCGAGCGCGAACAGTTATTGAATGTGATTATCACAGTGAACTCAGTTCCTTCGCCCTTCCGCGATTTTACAGTAATTGTGCCGTTCATTACATCAATAATGTTTTTGGTAATTGCCATTCCAAGGCCAGTGCTTCCGAATTTATTGTTACGGTTGCTGTCCTCCTGAGAGAATGTATCAAATATCTTAGGAATGAAGGATTCATCCATTCCGATGCCGGTATCGCTGATCACGAACTTTATGGATGATTTCTCCCTGTAAACTGAAACACACTCAACAGTCAGCTTTACTCTGCCGGGAGCCTCAGTAAACTTTATAGCATTGCTGAGAATATTGATAAGCACCTGCTTGAGTTTCATGTCATCGCCGATGTAATATTCAGCAACATTGCTCTTTATCCTGCAGTGATATTTAAGTCCCTTATCCTCGCACTGGGACATAACCATAGTATTTATCTGTTCAAGGATATCGCGGAGAGGGAATACTTCCTTCTTTAAAACCATACGTCCGGACTCAATACGGCTCATATCGAGTATGTCATTGATAAGACCAAGAAGATGACTTGCGCTTTCACCTATCTTTTTCAGATAATCTCGTGTTTCCTCATCAAGATTCTCATTACGGAGAGCCAGTCTGTCAAGACCGATTATCGCATTCATCGGAGTTCTGATCTCGTGGCTCATATTTGAGAGGAAGGCAGTCTTGGCGTTATTGGCATTTTCCGCGGCAACCAGCGCTTCGATAAGTGCCTGGTTTTTCATCATCGTATTTCTGAAATCCTCGTCAATATCAGTAAGTCCGAGGCAAACTGCGTGAATGATACCGTCATCTGCCTCACCATCGTGAGGAATGCTGGCTATCTTTATCATTTCATAATAATGCTTGCCTTTTCTGTGTACCAGATAGCAATATGAAATAACAGGGCTTTTTGCAAGTCCTTTTCTTATGTTATCTGCAGAAATGAAATCAAGAAATCCTTCACGGAAGTTTTCATCTATGGAATGATCAGCATACCACTCAAAACGTTCAATATACGGAAAATGTATCCACTCACGTGTCTGTTCATCATCTTCCGGATCAGCACGATAACATACTGCATCATTGTTGTCAAGATCTACATGATAAACGCTGCGATAATCAGAAGCAAGTGCAGTTATCATCTTATCCTGTTCAATCCGGATAGCCTGCTCTGCCTGTACTTCCTTTACAAGCTTTCTGTTTTCATGCTCTTCCCTTTCCTTTTTTTCGGTGATATCAGACATAAAAACATAATAGATACCGCCGTAGGCAAGTGTATCAGTAAAATGGCCGTGACCATCCACATAACGAACAGTACCGTCTTTCCGTCTGATATGGTACTCCGCATATCCTATCTTTTCTTCACTGGCATCCATCTGTTTAATTATAGATGCAGACAGTTCTTCATAATCCTCAGGAAGCACCATTCCGCGGAAAGTATATCCTGTAAGCTCTCTGAATTCAGAAAGTGTTTCACATCCGAATATCCTGCACAGTGATTTATTGGCATAAAGCAGTTCCTCATCGCCGCCGTAACGGTAAATAAAGAATCCGCCCGGCATATGTCTTCCTATATCTTCAACTATATGAATAGTATGTTCATTTAACTCAAAATGTTTTCCGAACAA
>JBGUVZ010000120.1:0-3032 GCA_045220685.1 Oscillospiraceae bacterium
CTTATCCTTTTAAACGCAACGTTCCCCGGATTTATATAAGTTCCCATGGTTCTCTCCTTTGTTAAGTTGCTTTTCATAATTATTATATCATATCTGCAGCCGTATGTCGATATTTCTTCATAAAACACCAAACCGGAAGCATCCTACGGACGCTTCCGGTTTATTAATTAGCTGCCGAAGGCAGCTCACCATTTATAAAACTAAAATCATACGTTGTCATCAGTTACGTCATCGCTAAAGCACAAGCCAAGATTGGTATGACGTTCAAGTGAATGCAGTCCCTGTTGAATATACGCCCAGGAATCCTTATATCCTGTCATAACTGAAAAATCAGATTCAGAGATAAATTTTACAAAATCGCTCGGTGATAATCTGTATTTCATTGCAAAATCATATGAATCATTTTCTTTATCCTCATCAGTACTGTTCAGTTTATTATAAAGAACATGATCCAGATTGCAGGACATATAAAATAAGCGGTAGGGAATATCCCATACTTTGTTACGGCTGCAAAGCACCTGCATATGTCTGCTTTTGGTTTCGTTTCTTTTTTCGATTCTTTTCTTATACTTTGTTCTTATTTCCGTTTCAGAATAGAATACTTCTTCCTTCTGCTCATCTTCAATAATATTGTCATTCGGTATAAAAGTTCCGTCTGTATCTGCAATGTGTATGATCTCTTTGAAATCACTCTTTTTAAAGTGTTTTGAATTAGCATAACTTTTGACTACATCGCCAATACTGCTTACTATTGTTTTATTTCCGGCCATTGATTGTGTTGTGATGTCACCAAACATGATGTGTACATATACTGATGAGGAATCAAACACTTTCGAAAGAACAGCACCAAGAGCCACTTCATCCGATGGACCTTCTACGATTATAAATACTATTTTTTTACGAGCCACGAACTACACCAGCCTCTCTGAATGCCAATGCAATTTCAAAATTGTTCGTAGGGCTGTAGACTTCTTCGTCCTGCTCTCCAAGTTCAATGTCACGATAATAAAAATCTCTGAGATTGTTATTGGTCTTGACATTGCTGAAGCGAATATATCTTCTGTCAGGGTTAGTTGTTGTAAAAGCTATGAAACTCTTGTCGATCGTTTCGAGAGGTCTGAGATTGTGGGAAGTGAAGATCAGCTGTCCTTTTCCCTGCTCAGATATAATATGAAGTAATTCACCAAGCAGATATTCAAAAATTCCGGAATCCAGTTCATCGATGGCGACCGTAATCGACGACTGATTATACACCACTATAAGAAGCTGAAGTACTGATACAATTTTCTTAATACCCTCAGATTCATATTTTAACGGAATAACTTTGCTGTTCTTGTGGGAAACAAGCTGAACTTTGCATCCGGTTTCACCGTTCCGTAAAAGTTCAGTTCCCAGTTCTTCCATACCAATAGTAAGTCCGGGAACCATTTGTACAAGAACAATATTCATACGATCTACAACTGTTTTGACAATTTCGAGTGCATCCTGCGGAATCAAAGAAGGTTCATTCAGATTGATCAGTACACTTCCGAGACTGATCTTACCGTTTTCTTCAACTTTAAAATTGAGCGGGATAGTGTTCAGACTGAGCATTCCGGATTTCTGTGTATCTATAATAAAAAGTTCTGTATTACCGTACTTCGTCAGAAGATTAAACAGCTCAACGTGAAAAATATCCTCACAATTCTGACGAACAGTATTTAGTAATCCTAGTGAAAAAAGAAAAGAACGTGATGAAGCATAGGCTATTTTCTTTGCTACAAGAAGATCGGTAAATAATTTTTTGTCTTTACCAATCAGTACTTCCATTTTTGTAACAGGTGAAAGTAATCCGTCTGATCCTGTATTAGCAAGAGTTTGCATTCTGACTTGATTATCAGTATTCTGATATCCATAAGAAAGCACTTCATTAAAGAGCACAGTTTTATATTTTCCGTTCTGTATACCGTATTCAGAATTCTGATCTTCATCCAGTTCCTTTTTCAGGCAAAGTTCATACTGTGCATTATAAGTTGTCTTGAGCGATTCGCTCCATATTTTGAAGCGAAATATCAGTTTTGATGAATCACAATCGACATTGACAAAATCACCGTAAAAGTCAGGCAATGCTCTTCCTGTTAAGGCATATTTCAGTACCGACAGTGCGTCTATCAAAGCAGTTTTTCCGGAACCATTCTGACCATATAAACCGAGTACACTTGATTTGTACGACTTTCTTATATTATCGAGATTTAGCACTCCATGCTTTACATTTTTAAAATTACAGATCTCTATTTCTGAAATTCTGATAACAGATCCCTGCATAGCTTCGACCTCCCGAAACGTAAAATGGTTTTATTCACAACTTAATTATATCATACGGCATCGAATACGTCAACTCGTTTTGAAAATTCGGCACAAAATGTTTCTAAAATCGGATTAGTTAACGAGATTGGTGCAATCTAGATTTTAAGATAAAAAAGTTTCTGCCAGAAGAACGAAACTATCCTACAGAATAAAAGGTATGCCTTCGGCATGCTATAGAAAAAAACGAGCACCTCATATGCAGGTGCTCATTTTGTTAGTATGTCGAAGGTATTCACTTTAAAAGATTGCCTAAGGCGTAATTTAAATATTTTCAGATTCATCTTTGAGCTTTTCAAATTCAGCAGCAGAGATCCCTGTGCTGTTTATAATGATATCTTCTGAAACACCGCTGGCTAGCAGGTTACGTGCGGTAGAAATCTGGTTTTCAGCAATGCCTTGATTATAGTCGTTGCTGATTTCTTTGTTGTCTACTGTATCAATAAGGGCGTCTATCCATTTATCTAAATTACAATATCCTTCGGTTATAAAAAAATATAATAATCCGATATCTGAACTACTTACCTTTGAGGCAAGACAATTCATGCATTTGCTTATGATTCTGTCTGCACTTGTTTTAATCATTAGTTTTCCGTCAGATGAACATTTATCCTTCAATCCGCTTTTAATTATAAAGTCATCCGGTTTCATTTTCATTCTGTCGGCGGCTTCTGAAACACTCAGTATCC
>JBGUVZ010000121.1:0-2223 GCA_045220685.1 Oscillospiraceae bacterium
TATATAGTTTCAATAAAGATTGTGCCAAAGAATAAATACGGAAAAGCTCGTTCGATGATAATAACAGCGGATGGAAATATCAAAGAAGATACGAGTTTCAATAATGAAAACTTTGTTGATTTCGAAAACATTACCAATAGTGGGATTTCTATATGCACTAAAAACGAATTTATCCTTTTTAATATTAAAATGAAAGCTCTTTCAGAAGACGATATGAAATTTATAGTATCTGAAAAATTAACGACATTCTTCGGTTTGTTATTCGAGTTTACTAATATATATTTTGATTGCAAATCAATTAGTATTAAAATGATAAATGAAACTAATGATATTGAATTGACAGAAAAACATGAATTTAACTATGAATATGATTACGATTGGGTAGACGATGATGAAGTACCGAGCAATAATAAAAAAATATTATTGCCAAAAGAATTCTTTGAATTGTTGAATTTTTTATTCAACGAAAATTATATAAACAATAAAGTAATTAATCCGCTTTTAAACTCTGCAAGGATAATTCGCGTTGCATCAAGTCTTCAAACAAAGCTGTTATCTAATAATTTAGTAAATGGTCCTCAGGATAATGGGATTATGGATGCAATTGAAACAATGTATATTTCATCTGTCGAACCTTTACCCTCGATTTTTTTTGAAGCTGGAGAAAAATGCGATAAATGTAATCAACCGATATTTAGCGTAAGAAAAAATATTTTGCGATTGTTCGAAAAATATACCAATGAAGATCTTGTTAAGATAATAGATGGTTATTATACTGAAAGATGCTCATTTCTTCATGCTGGTGTATTTTCAGATGATGCACATAGTTTAAGTTATACTATTCCTCAAATTGACCTTACATATAAATCACATATGTCCAAGGCCCTAAAGTCATTTATCGATCCTGCAATAATACATTATTCGACTTATGTTTTTAGAAAAGTTGTATTTGATGTTTCTAATGAGAATAAGTTGCAATAGCCTAACAAAATATGAATACAAACTATTGGGGAGGAAATAATCATGTCTCAGCGCACATATATGAAAATAATAACTCATATCGTAAAAGATAGTGAAACATCAATCAGCACAGCTAATAAGGTTTATACTGATCTCGACAAATTTATCAAGCACGTTCACGGAAAAGACGATGCCGATTGCGGTGATGATTTATGGAGCTCTTTTTCACGCACTCCAGAAAAAGACTATGATGAAATTACAGCTGAGTTTTCATGTGAGGTTACCGGAATACCTGAAGAGACGATAGAAAATATTATCTCAGTAATCGACACTCTTGATAACGGCTCATATGGTATGTTGCTTGCAGATACTGACTATGGTGTTTCAAGGTACAAGTGTTTTGGTAAAGCCGAATTTACTGAAGTAACCGCGGATGATGTGAAAGACTATATCTGGGGAACGAATGATTATCTCTGTATTGAAACTAAAATGCCGGTAGAGAAACTGGCACAGCTTCTGAATTGTGGTGCAGAGGAAGTGTGTGAAGAAGCCGAGGAAAGAGGAGATGAACTAGCTGAGAAGCTATTGCCTGATTTCTTCAATGATATGTATGAAGAGAATAAAAATATTTATCCTGGTTTCTATACTGATGAAGGTGCCTTTAGTAATCTTGCTGATGCTAATGAAAAAGACGGAGTGGCTACTATTGCGATCTATTTCAGATTCCTCAATCATTTTACAAAACAGCTTCTGACTTTAAAGAAAGTATTTGACGATGGAACTTTAAAAGATTGGACGCTTCGACAGTACGACTGTTATGAAAAAGATGGAGTATACACCAATGTTATGATAGAACATAAAACAAATTCAGTTGTTGTATTTACAACGTCAGCAGGACGCGTTGAATCTATCAAATTCATGACAATGAAGCCACTGAAATAGGTGCAGAGACATTTGAAATTACATAAACCCATATAAACTTAATTCACCCATAAAACATCCATGAACGAATCTAACGAACCAAAACTCTACACCCTCACATCCGCCGACGGAACCACATATCTATCCGCCGAAAAAGGCACACTTGGAGGGCACAGAAAACTGAAAATCTACGGACGTCTCGACTGCCCGTCAGCGCTCCGATATATCGCCAAAGGTGAATACGTAAAATACCGTGTGTTCTTCAAAGACGAAGCGACAGCCATAGCAGCCGGATACCGTCCATGCGGGATATGCATGAAAGAAGCCTATAAGAAATGGAAA
>JBGUVZ010000122.1:0-2528 GCA_045220685.1 Oscillospiraceae bacterium
AAGCGAGCCAGTTTACAGCTGTTTCACCTTCCTTGGCCATATCTGAAACGATTGAAGCTTCATAGAGGCTTTCATCAGCATCGATTGTACGGTCGAAGAGGATAACCTTGATTCCCTGTGCCTGAGCATCCTTGAGAACGCTGTCCCAGCCTGATGTACCAGCTGCTGAAATGAGAAGGTAGTCAACTTCGTCCTGAATGTATTTCTGAGCACTTGCTATCTGTTCCTCGTTCTTGAGGCTGTATGCAAACTGAGCTTCATAGCCGTTCTCTTCAGTGAACATAGCCTTCATGTCCTTGTCGTTTGCATTTCTGTATCCTGATTCGTTAGGATCGTTGTTGATGATGCCGACTTTGATGAGTTCTCCTGAAGAAGTGTTTTCGCCGCCGTTGTTATCGTCTGAAGCAGAATTTTCAGCAGGCTTGTTCTGTGCGTCAGAACCTGCGCCTGCGCCTGAACCAGAGTCTGTAGGACCGCATCCTGTTAAAGCAGCGATTCCGAGTGATAAGCTGAATAAGATAGCTAAAGTCTTTTTGATTTTCATGTTTTTCCTCCTGATCTCTTACAATTAAAGAAATTGAAATAAAATTTTCGGCCTTTGATATGAGATGCCGTCATCATTTACACATACAAATTTTAGTTTCTGAGCACATCTCATCAGGTTGTTTATATTGTAGCATAATACACAATATGATTTCAAGAACTAAAATAGATAGAATATTGCGAAAACTGTTGTGCAACATTACCAAATTGTATGCGATAAATAGTACTTATGTCTTAAAAATGCGTACATGTTATTGACAAACGCATATTTTAGATGTATTATATTTGTATAAGAACACGTTACAATCTAATAAGGAGTTGTATACAATTTGAAAAAATACGAAATGCTTTCAGCAGAACTCAAAGAAGGCATTCGTTCCGGAAAGTATCCTGAGGGAAAAAGCCTTCCTACAGAGGAGGAACTTTCAGCCAAGTACAGCATGAGCCGCCAGACTGTACGTAAAGCACTTCAGATACTTGTGAACGAAGACCTGATCGTTAAAAGACAGGGGAGCGGATCTGTGGTAAAGGGCAAGGGCTCCAGTCCGCGCAGTCATATTATAGCTGTTATTGCAACCTATATAGATGACTATATATTCCCTGGCCAGTTACGTGCTGTTGAATCAGTTCTTTCAGCAAACGGTTATACACCTGTCCTTGCAGCAACAGGGAACAGGGTTTACAGCGAAAGAACTATTCTTGAAGATCTTCTTAACAAACCGATTGACGGTTTCCTTATAGAAGGTACAAAAACAGCTATGCCTAACCCGAATTTTGATTTGTATTCAAGATTATTCAAGCGTCGTATTCCTGTTGTATTTTTCAACAGCTATTATCCTGAACTGCCGGGAACAATTTCAGTATGTGCTGACAACAAATGCGGCGGCTCTGAACTTGTGAATTACCTGCTTGGCAAAGGACATGAACGTATCGCCGGATTCTTCAAGAGCGATGATATCCAGGGCCATCAGCGTTATCTGGGTTACATTTCTGCTCTGCGTGATGCCGGCAGACTTGTAGGAGATGAAAAGGTCATCTGGTATACTACTGAATCAAAGGAACAGATGCTTTCTGATGCAGATGCGATCCTTTCACGTATCGGTGACTCGACTGCAGTTGTATGCTATAACGATGATATTGCCATTCGTCTCATAAGAACACTGACACAGTGCGGAAAACGTGTTCCTGAAGACATTGCAGTTGCAAGCTTTGATAACAGTAATTTCAGTGAGATCTCTCCTGTACGTATTACTTCAATGTCCTATGAGGACAGAAACATCGGTTCTATTGCGGCTAATAAGCTGATCGACATTCTCAATGGCAAGAAAGTTCAGTCAGAATCTGTTCCGTGGACTCTCGCTGAGAAAGAAAGTACCTGATCTATCGAAAACTATTAAAAAATAATGTGTAAAGTTTTATGAAAATCTGTTCGTAAAACAAATCAGCCTCTGACCGTAACTGACGGCAGAGGCTGATTTTCTTTTAGAAATACTGTTCAAACCTCAGCACGGACTTTCCCGAACTGTTTACACTTTGAACAGTGAAAATAAATCATACAGCCCCTTACCTTTGCGGCGAGGGGCTGTACAAATTAATATGGAAATTAGGATGTCTTATTTCATAAGAGCCTGTTTTACGAGACAGAAGTCAATGATAGTTATCTTTCCGTCTGAGTTAAAGTCTGCAGCGTTTTTGTCTGCTACATCCTTTCCTGCGAGTAAATATGCTCGAAGTGCAACCAGGTCAGCAGTATTGAACACGCCGTCTGCGTTTATGTCGCCCTTTACGGATAATGAAATCTTAGGAAGTTCCTCGACTTCTACAGCACGGATAATGATGTAGTTTACATTGATTGCCTTGTCTGATGAAACAATATTTAAGTTAAGTGTTCCGTCGGTAACTGTTACATTACCCTTTGAAGCTGTCTTTCCGTCAGCTGCACATTTTTCAGCTACGGCTGTCTTTTTGCCTGCGCTGTCAACTGC
>JBGUVZ010000123.1:0-12639 GCA_045220685.1 Oscillospiraceae bacterium
CATTCACGGCCAGAGTTCACTCGTTTAATTTGTCCGTTCATCATGATATTAAAATAACGAAAAACAGATTCGTTCAATATATCCTCATCGCTTGAATTCAAATCCTTCAATAAGAGTTTTACATCCTTCTTTGAAGTCTTGACAGAAAAATTAGACTGTAAATAATCAACTAATTCGTTGTCAGAAATAGTTCGCTCACCTAATGGCAATGAAATTGAATTTTCTCTAATTTCCTGCGATAAAAAGCCATCTTTCATTATTACAAAATGATTGATCGCCGCCAAACGTTGTTCTAAAATTCTACTTTTATAATTATATAAGGAATTATAAAAACCAAAAAGCGCCTTTCCTACCGTACTTTTTCCAGTATTATTATCACCACAAACGACAGTGATTCCGTCAAGTTTCATATCTGCTTCTGCAATTTTACCAAAATTCTTTAACTTGAAATCCATATAATCACTCCATTCTTTTAAAAATCAATACCTTAATTTTACAACATTTAATATACTCTGTCAATACGTAAGCGTCAAACAGAACGTGTCTTTGATAACTGAATTTGATATGATAAAATAAACAGAGGCTGTTTTTGCAGTCTCTGTTTTTAGATTAGTGCCGAAGGCACCACCATTTCAGTCGTGCGCCTTCGGCACTCATCCTATGATTTATTTCTCATCCTCAAGGAATTTCAGTACGAATTTTCTGTACTCCGTACCAAGAGGAAGTTCGAGGTCTGTGTAAAGCTCTCGTCTTTCGGTGATCACCTTCGTATTTGTACGCGGGTCAAGGCCTTCTTTCTGTACGTTTCTGTAGTAAACGCCCTGTCCTCTCTTCTGCCATGCCGGAAGATCGTTATAGTTTATTCCGTGCTGGAAAAGAAGTTCGTTCTTGTATGCAAGACTCTTACCGCTCAGTTCACGGGTTGCTTCATCCTTGTTCATCCCCTCTTTTCTCAGCAGCCAGTAGCAGTGAGCATTCAGAGAATTGCGGTGCGAATCTTCCTGCCTCCATGCAAAATAATCCTCTACCCTTTTGAGATTCGGAAGCGGTACTATACGGCAGTCAAATGTTGCGGCTCTGCCAAGCATAAGTGAAAATGCCGCACTTGCTTCACCGGCAAGTGTTGTGTTCAGCTTGCGGACCTTTCTTCCGAATGCATTGTCTTCAGGGTGGAAAAGCAGTGATATCTCATCGCTTTCACTGTAACCGTAAACGATACGGAACCCGGATGACTCCATAAGTGCTTTTACCGTTCCTGTCATCATATCACGGAAACGTACATCAAAAGGTGCTTCAAACTTGCATATCTCCTTGGTGAGACGGGTAAAGCTTCTTCCGTCAAGTCTCGCAACGATGTACATATCCGGGAGAATGTACTGATCAAGCGATTCCTCGTACACTCTCATCATTTTATCAAATTCATTAAACCTCATGATTTTTCCTCCTTCCATTTTTCTGTAACAAAATTACCGTTTTCCATATAAACATAATAAAGCTCGTCAAAGCCTTCACTGTAGTCAGGCATTTCAAGTATCGCATGGGTATGTGCGACTGCAGTACGCGGAACCTTAGCTTTTCCTTCACGCTTTTCATTTCGCTCGATGCATTCCGAAATCGAAGAACGGAAGTAATACCCTATGATTCTGAATCCCGCATTCTTAGCCGGAATGATATATCTTTCGCGGTCAGCCCTTGTCGGATCAGTATTATCGATAACAAAAGATCTGCCCTCTGAAATGCATTTCTCCAGCATAAGCTTTTCCCTGTTACGCGTATTGAGCACATCCAGACTGATATGAGCATATTCCTCAAAATATTTATGGTAGTAACTTGTTTTGCCACAGGCCTGTATTCCAGTGAAAATAACTGCATCCGGCATGGCGACACCTCCCCTGTATTGTTCCGGTTGCTGTAATAATACTGCATGAATAAACTATCGTATGTTTACTGTGATGAACCACATAAATACAAAAAAGCCCCACAGATAAAATCTGTGAGGCTCTGAATAATCGTGAAATATAAATCTGTATAAATCTGATTATCTCTTTGAGAACTGCGGTGCACGACGAGCTGCCTTGAGACCGTACTTCTTTCTTTCCTTCATTCTTGGGTCACGTGTGAGGAGACCTGCTGACTTGAGAGTAGCTCTGAGTTCTGGGTTGAAGAGAAGGAGAGCTCTTGAAAGGCCGTGTCTGATTGCACCAGCCTGACCTGTTACGCCGCCGCCTGCAACTGTGCAAACGATGTCGAACTTGCCAAGTGTTTCTGTGAGAGCCATTGGCTGACGAACGATGAGCTTAAGTGTTTCAAGACCAAAGTAATCGTCGATGTCTCTGCCGTTGATTGTGATCTTACCTGTGCCGTTATATACTCTAACTCTTGCTACAGAATGCTTTCTTCTGCCTGTTCCGTAGTAGTATTTTTCCTTTGATTCGTACATGTTAATTTGCTCCTTTCTTAGAATTCGTAAGCTTCTGGCTTCTGAGCTGCCTGCTTGTGTTCAGCGCCCTTGTAAACTCTTAAACGAGTTAATGCTGCTCTGCCGAGTGTGTTGTTAGGGAGCATGCCGTTTACTGCGATCATCATTGCCTTGTCAGCCTTGTGAGCCATGAGGTCCTTGTAGCTTTCTGACTTGAGTCCGCCGATCCAGCCTGTGTGCCAGATGAACTTCTTCTGTTCGAGCTTCTTACCTGTGAGGATAGCCTTGTCACAGTTGATGATGATTACGTGATCGCCACAGTCTACGTGTGGTGTGTATGTTGGCTTGTGTTTACCTCTTAAAATGTGAGCAGCCTTAGCAGCAACTCTACCGAGTGGCTTGCCTTCTGCATCTAAAATATACCACTTACGATTTACTTCGCCTGATTTAGCCATATAAGTTGACATATTCGATTCCTCCGTCTTATAATTTAGATTATTTAATAATAATTGCCGATAAACCAAATATCGCAAGAAGCCTTAACGGCAATTATTCAGTATATCGCAACACAACATTATTTATTATACATTGATTTGCTCTGCTTGTCAATCATGTTTTAACTGTTTTCAGATGATTTTTCAGAAAATTTCTTTATTTACTGCAATTTCTTTAATCTATTCATCTGATTTATATTCAATCTCATTATTTCTTTATTATTCTCTTTATTTCAGATTTACGGTTATATTTTCGGCCTCCGCACTATTGAAAATTGCGATGCATTATGATATACTACTTATTAATGATGACTTAACGAGACAAACATCCACCCTGCACTGTACAAGGTACAGTCAGTGTTATATCTTATAAATGAAGGGATAAAGAATGAAGAAGAAAGCCCTGTCTGCTCTCTGCCTCGCTTTTCTGATGTGTTCAGTAACAGGCTGTTCCGCAGTAAACACCGGAGAGCGTTTCAAGGATCGCATCAATGACGCAGTGAAAGAGCAGTCTGAAATAAACAGTGATTCTGATTATATTAATTATAAAGCCGATCTTTCCGCAGGAAGACTTACCGACGGGCATTATTCCTACTCAGGATTTGCCGGCGTTGACAGATCCGGCGCGGATGATACTGCCGGAAAAGCTGCTGTTTCATTATCGCAGAACAGTTTGCTGAACGTGCATTATTATCTTGATGAAGCCCACAAGAATGAGATAAATGATCCTTACCACGGTTTTGTTTATCTTGCTCCTGGGCAGTCGCTTTATGCCGTGGCGGAAAAGAAAAGCGGAAGCGCACCGGAAAAATACTTATTTTCATCTTTCCGCGTTTTCAGCATAAAGGACGGTAAAAGAACTCTCGTTTCAGAAGAATACGATACCAAAACCGGTCTTTTCTTCACCGCTCCGGACAACTGTGACGGACTCGAATTCTCAGCCGGACCGGTCGGAAAATACGAAAACAAGGAACTTACACTTTCCGATTACTACACCGACGATACCTTTGCTCACATAGATGCCGAAGGAAAATGGAGCATCGGCGACAAGGAATTCAGTGCAGGAAAAGCTGAAGCCGGACCTTTCGGCCTTTACAACGTAAAATATGAATTTGATGCCGACAAATATTTCTTCGTTTCATCGGAACCGAAGTACAGCTCATTGGATGAAAACACTGTTGTATTCGGGCGTGCATCAGCATCTGACGATATTTCGGAATATTCAGTCGAACTTCACCCGTACATAAGCGTAACCATGAAAACTCCTGAAAGCAATGTAAAGGTCGAAGTAAACGGCAAGGCTGCAGGCTCATTTACAAAGGGGCAGGATATCGTTCTTGATCACTTGAAATTCGGTGATACCATTGTTCTCAACTGCAGCAAAAAGGACGTTCCGCAGTACGACAAAACTGTTCTTTCACTTGAAAAATCGGACGACAACTTTGCGCAGTATACATTCATCGTAAAGGAACAGTCAGAGGACTTCACATTCGACCCTGCGGATTACACATTTGAACACGGCAAGGTAACTTTCAGCTATCTCGGCAATCCTATTACCGGAAAGATAAGCCTTGCTGCCGGACGTCAGATTGAATATGCCGAAGCAGAAGCCGATGACGGATACTGGCTGCCGACCGGAAACAATGTTATAACTGTTTCCGAAGATCCTGAAGAAACGGAAAAGCAGCTTGAAAAGATACGTTTCTACGAAAAGAAACTTGTAACAGTAACTCTTCCGCAGCCATCTGCAGGCGGAACGGTTATTTACAAAAAGGATGAACGCACACTTACCGGTAAAACTGAAAAAATGCTGGCCGGAACGGAGATCAAGCTCATCCTTAAGCCGTGGGCAGGCTGGGAAAGCGCTGCAGACGGCGATACGTTTACAGTATCGGATGAATCTGACGAGCAGACAGTTACCATCGGCGATGTAAACGTGAAGAATATCTTCAAGGAGATAAGTGAACACAGACCTAAACTGAAAGTGATCGCTGACAAGCTCGTCGGAACCGACATGCAGTTTACCGTTAGAACATCTGACGTTTCTGAAAATGAACTCAGCCGTGACATCAAGAACAACGTACTCATTGACACCACGACCGGAACTGCTGACGGCATCTATATTTCCGCAGACAACGGAAAAATTGCAAAGAGCCAGATCGTAAAGCTTCAGATCGTCAAGACCAATTCCAAAGGCGAAGAAACGACTGATTTTATTTATTTAAATGAACTTCCTTCCGAAAAGAAGATAGACATTTACAGTCAGAACGAAATGAATACTTCTGAAGTTTACTATACGGATATTACGATCACTATCTTCATCGCGTTCAGACAGACTTATGAACCGAGAACATATGAAAACGCTGTTCTTTCGCTTCAGTACGCAGACACATCTGACCGTCAGACCATATCTGCCGGAGATCTGCTTGACCGCGACAGACTTGTAACGGTGAAATTCAAACCGGCCGAAGGATACTATATCACCGGCGACAACGTTACCGACAATGTTTATACATCTGAGATGAAATACTCCGAGTATCTGCAGACTGCTGAGAAAATCGGTAAAAACTATCCGCGTAAAAAGATATATACAGTTGATCTTGTCACAACTGATAAATACGGCAAAGTTACCTTCACTCTCAACGGCAAGCCGGTCAGCGGAAAGACTCAGGTCAGGGAGGATGACAAGCTTGTAATGGATTATGTTATCGAGAACAAGGATTATATCATTTACAAGGACTTCCTCTCCGCAATGTACGACCTCTTAAGCAAGTCACCGTATGAACGCAGTGAAACCATCACCATTACTGAAGATCTTGACGGTTCATCGATCAGTCGTGAGGACTTTATCGAAGTCCAGAAGAAGGAGAAGTGATAAATGAAACCTCGTATCAGTATAAAGCACATTTCACTGAGCACAGTAATGCTCATCGTGCTTGCAGTTCTGTTATATATGCTGTTTTTCTGCACTCTTCCTGCATACCGCAGCGCTACAGAAACAGGAAAACAGCTGGGTGAGGAAACGGGCAGAAAAGTCGGCGTTTATACCGGTTCATTAAAGGGCATACAGAACGGCGTTGAACAGAGCCGCAACACTGCACACACTGTAGATGAAGCTGCGGAAAGACTTGAAAAGATAGCAGAAACCACGGGAAAGATATGCCTTATATCGGAAACTGTAACATCTGACACATCTTTCAGCGACAGCTCAGATGATAAAGATGAAGGCGTGACAGCTGTTTTCACTCTGGACTTAAGCAAAGCTTCCGTTAATGTGACTGGCGAAACATCAGTCGTCATGACGATCCCGGAACCGGAATGCCATATATACAGAAATTCTGACGGCACGGAAGCCGCAACGTCAAACGGTATCATTGATGAAAGCATCCGCCGTGAAGCAAAGCAGGCCGCTTTGACAAGATCAGAAAAGCTTGCCGACATTGTGTGCGACAAAACATTCGTATGTTCAGTTGCCTTCGCGACACAAAAAGGCGGTGACGTAAATGAATAACAAATCACCGGCCCGCAGAGCTGTCAAAAGGCGCAGAATAAACTTTACGGCAATAGTACTGGCTGTTTTTATAATTCTCACGGGCAGCATGAATCTAACACTTTACCGGCTGACTGTTGAAAACGCCGGTGCAGCGTTTGATGCAGCATATCAGACGGCCAAAGAAGCACAGACTCCCCTTACCTACGAAGAATTTTATCTTGCCGCGCTTGAACAGTACAAAACCAAAAACGACATAACCAGTGCCATCAGTGCTGATTACGGCACCGGGAAACTTGAAGTAATGAAGATCTGCGACTCGGTATGCATTCCGCAGTCTACAGAGGAAGACGAAGATAGTTCACTGACACTTGTGATCCCGTTTAACGGAGTTTACACCATCGATCTTTCACTCGCCGAATTCATAACCGACCAGGAACGCGGTATCGTAACAGTACGCGTCCCGTATCCTGAAATCGCTGAATTCAAAGTAGACTACGAAAACGCAAAACTCCTGGACGATTCAGGTATAACAGTAACCCTCGGCAAAATTACCACCCCTGAACTAGCACGCGGAGAATTCGAAGAAAAAAATATCGACCTACGCGAACAGATAACCGAAAACAAAATATTCACAGAAAACGCCGCCGAAACAGCCCGCCGAAAAATAATCTCCACCCTAATGGCCCTCAACCCGTACGAGGACATAACTACAGATGTAGAATTCATAAACTAAAAAAGATCCTCTGACATTCCAAAAGATATCAGAGGATCTTTTCATATTAAATCAAATTCTCATTAACGTAGGTCAGTGGTGACCGCCGCGAAGGGGCAAGGGGGCGACCGCAAAGCCCCCTAAGCGAAGGGGTTCCAGGGGGGCGATCGCAAAGCCCCCTGAATCATCTCCCCTGAATTAAATCACATTACACTGACAGACCTTCATAGCCTCAATCGCATTACTGTGGCTCTCCGGAGTAACCCCCGCACAGCACTTCTCAATAACCGTAATATCCGTCTCCGGTGAAAACGCCCTTATAAGCATCGCATTGCTGATAACACAAATATCCGTGCAAAGCCCTGTCATATACACCTCATCCGGCTTTTCCTCACGCACGATCTCCGCAAGCTTCTCAGAACCGAAGGTAACCTTCTCAATGATCCTTCCCTCAGCATAAGCCTTTGTCTCCTTAAGGGCATCACAGATCTCCCATCCGTCTGTTCCCTTAATACAGTGTTTTACCGGAAGCTTCTTTCCTTCAAGCGTATCCATGTAATCATCAAAGTGTGTATCTTTAGTAAAAATGACCTCACCGTCAAACTCATTTACAGCCTTCACAACTGCAGGAACAATACCTACCGCTTCCTTTGTTCCGAGAGCACCGTCAATGAAGTCATTCTGCATGTCAATAACCATAAGTATCTTTTTCATATTATCATTTCCCTTCCCTTTTTCACCGGAACATAAACCAGATCCGGTACTGATATTAACCGGCAAAGCATTTTAAAGTACATACAACTTTAAAATCACTCTGCCTTCTTTATTTATATTATAGCATTAAAGCCCCCTGTAATCAATCGTTTTTTCGTCATCCGGGACCTTATGCAGTGGGACACGGCTGAATGTTGACCAATATTCAGTTATGGGCAAAAATCTTTTTTGTGTATTTAGGCAAAAAAATATTGAAAAGCTATTGCCTTTTTTAAAGAAAAGTGATATAATACAAATATCAACTTAGCAGACATGTTTTTTATGTATGCTTTGTTACAAAGGAGGAATTTGTATGAAAACAATCATATCAGCTAAGAAAATGAACATCCCACAGGCTTTTGACAATTACGCAAAGGAGAGACTTGATTCAAGATTATCAAAGTTCTTCGGCGACGATGCTGATGCAAAGATCGTTATCTCAGAGGCAAGAGGCCAGATCGTTGTCGAACTCACTGTAAGATACAACAATATTATTTACAGATCAGAAAAAAGCGCTGTTGACAAGAACGACGCACTCGACGCAGCAATCGACAAGATCATCAGACAGATCCGCAAAAACAAGACAAGAGTTGAAAAGAAACTCAAGGAAAATGCTTTTGCAGCTCCTTACACTGAAGAAGTTGAAGAACAGTACGACTTCGAGGTTGTTAAACATAAGAAATTCACAATGCGCCCGATGGACGTAGATGAAGCTATCCTTCAGATGAATCTTCTTGGTCATAACTTCTTTATGTTCAGCAACGCACAGACAGGCTCAACAAACGTAGTTTACAAGAGAACAGACGGTAACTACGCTGTACTTGAACCTGAGGTATAATGCCACACGCAGCGGTTACGCTGTAAGATAAAAATCCTAAACAGAACAGGGAAGGCTGCCGCTTACCAGGCAGCCTTCCCTGTTTTATGCAAAACTATTGACAGCACTATACGGTTGTGATAAAATGTTTTTAAAACCAATATATATGGTTTTAAAAGAAAACACTGTTTTATATCTCAGTGTTTCAAAGATAAAAAATTAAAAGGAGACAGAAAAAATGAAAAAACTACTATCAAAATTCGACTACAACGCCCCTGTAATTCTTACCTTTACTATCATAGCGTTTGTGGTCCAGCTCATCAGTTCGATTCCAGGAACCAAAGCATTTCACAGTCTGTTCGTTGTACAGCGCGGATCGCTTCTGAATCCAATCTTCTACTTAAGACTGTTCACTCACGTTATCGGCCACGGCGGATGGGCTCACTTCATGGGCAACTTCAGCTTCATTCTTATTCTCGGACCTATGCTTGAAGAAAAATACGGAAGCAAGCGACTTTTATTTATGATGGCTGTCACAGCAGTCCTCACTGCTGCGATCAATATCGTTTTCTTCAACGTTGCTCTCTGCGGCGCAAGCGGTATCGTGTTCATGTTCATCCTTCTCGCATCATGCGGAAACATAAAAGAAGGCAATATTCCTGTAACACTTATTCTTGCTGCTACATTCTACATTGGCAACGAGATAATCAGTTCACTCGGTCACGATAATGTATCTCAGCTTTCACATATTCTCGGCGGTCTTATAGGTGCCGGCTTCGGATTCATTTTTGCTCCGAAGAAAGATCAGAAGCTCACTGCCTACTGATAACTGTTTGATTTCAAAAAACATATCTAAAACACAACGGCGCTGCGCACATTGTAAAAGATGTACGCAGCGCTTTTCAGTTATGTTAAAAACCATATGTCACGGCACTCAAATTCCCTGCCTTCAAGATAGGAAAGCACATTCTCCTCTTCAGTTTTTCTGAACATGAGTCTGTACGCACACAGCGCCTGATATTCAAAGCCGGAACGCTCGTTTACCTCCCGCCTGCCGTACTTAGTATCGCCGACCAGAGGACATCCTATGAACGCCATGTGAGCCCTTATCTGATGAGTACGTCCGGTAACGAGTTCGACTTCTGCAAGCACATATCCTCCGAAAGAAGGATCCACTACCCTGTACCTGGTGATGATCTCCTTACTTCCCTCAAATTCTTCATTCTTTACCGTAACAATGTTGGTGGCACTGTCTTTTCTGTGCCAGGCTGTGATAGTCGCCTTGTGTTTCTCCGGCAGCGAAGAAAGAAGACAAAGATATTTCTTCACCACATTGTTTTCCCTGATTTTTTTATTAATCTCACGAAGGGCGGCAGCATTTTTCGCTCCGATGACGATACCTGCGGTGTTCCTGTCAAGGCGGTTGCACAGCGCAGGAGCAAATGAATTCTCGGATGCAGGATCGTACTCCCCGTGTTTTACAAGATAGTTCTTAAGCCTGTCAGCCAGCGTATCACCGTCGTTTTTGCTGTCGCTATGAATAATGACACCCGGTTTCTTATTAAGAACAATGATGTTTTCGTCTTCGTAAATAATATCTTCCTTTTTCAAAACAGCACTGCTCCGGAAAACCTGTTTCTTTTCAGTTTTCTGATTTCCGAGAAGTTCGTCGTTTATGAATATCTTAAGTTCATCTCCGGCCTTAAGTCTGGTTGATATCTCACACCTTCTGCCGTTGAGCTTGATGTTCTTTGTCCTTATGGCCTTGTACATAACGCTTTTCTGAAGTTCAGGAAAAGCTTTCATGATAAATTTGTCAAGGCGCTGATCTGCGTCGTTGCTTTTTATAATAAACTGTTTCATATAGCTCCCTTAAAAGTAATGATATAGACAGTATATCATATTACCGTTATAATTTCAATAGGTTGCACCATTTTTAAGGATATTTTTTTATAGGTGTTATACAAATTATTATCACATTTTTCCTTTGACTATGTGCAATTTTCATGATATAATAATAGTAACAACTAACGCCGCCGGAGGTGAATCCACAGATGGGTATAAGAAAAAAATATCTGTCGTCGAAACAGCAGATAGCATGCAGCATAATAAGAATGAAGAAACTGCACATAGCAGAAAAATATACAGGATCAGGTTCCGTATTTCATATTGCCGAGATAATGCGCAACGAAGGTGCAAGGAAAGTAATGATAGTTACAGACGAAACTGTCGCTGATCTTGGTCATACGATAAAATTCGAAAACAAACTTCATGATTTCGATATCGAATATACCCGTTTTACGGACACTGGCGGAAAAGTAAATGACGAATGCCTTGAAAAAGGCTTTGATCACTTTGTGTCTGAAAAGTGTGACACCGTAATGGCAATAGGCGGAGGCACTGTTATCGACTGTGCGAAACTCATTGCTCTGCGTGCAGCAAACCCTTCAAAAAGCATGAACTATTTCCTTGACTACACATCCTCTCCGAAGCAGGCAGTTCCGCTCTATGCCGCACCTACAACAGCATGCAGCGGGTCAGAGGTTTCTCTTATCGCCTTCTACACAGACCAGAAAGGACGCAAGTGTCCGGTATTTTCTCCTGAACTGGTCCCGCGTGCTGCTGCACTGGATCCGGATTTTCTTTACACTCTTGATCCTGAACTCACAGCTTTCTGCGGCATGAGCACACTCACACGCGCAATAGAATCATATATCAGCACTTACTCGGAACGTTTTTACAGGGACACGCTAAATGCGCCAAAGGCCTGCAGAATGGTTTTCGAAAACCTGTACGAAGCTGTTCTCGATACTTACAACATTACCGCAAAGATGAATCTTCTTAAAGCATCTTACTATGCCGGAATCTCATTCAGACGCTCCACAGGCGGATATATATCTGCTCTGGCAAACAGAATGACTGAACTTTACGATATACCTTATGGCAGAGCCTGCTCGGTTTTTCTTCCTATAATACTCGAAGAATATATGCCGGAAATAATAACCGACCTGGCAGCTATATCATATCACTGTGACTTTACCGATGACAGAAATACAGAAGTTGAAAATGCATTCAGAATGATTGAACAGATAAAGGATCTGGGAATACTTCTTAATCTGCCGGATCATTTTGAGGAACTTCTTGAAAAAGACATTGGCCTGATAATAAGACGTACACAGAACGATGTACGGATATGCGGTTGTCCGAAAATATTTACTGATGCCGAACTGGAATCGGTACTTTATGATCTTGCATACAAGCGCAGACACTGAAAGAATATGTTGCGGGTAACGGGAATTATAGCTCCCGTTACCCAGTTTTATTTTTGGAGTCGATATTAATTTTAATTCCATGCGCAAAAAAGGCAGACCCTTTCGGATCTGCCTTAATATTTTGTTTGAACTGAACTAATCTTATCAGTCTGTCATCATACCATTTTCGTTGAAGTTTCTTTCTTCACCGTTGTAATTATACTTGCCAGCTCTGATAACACCGTCATCTCCGTAGTAGTATACTGTTCCGTCTTTCTCCTGGAATCCCTTCTGGAGTACGCCTTCATTATCAAAGAAGTACTTGTTGCCGTCGATAGTCTGATATCCTGCAACGCCGCGTCCATCAGAAGCGAAGTATAATTCATCATCATTGATCTTTATCCAGCCAGCCTGAACTACGCCGTTTGAATCAAGATAATATCTGCCTTCATTTGTTCTGATATAGCCAGTAACCTTATTACCTCTGTTATCATTATTATCCCAGCTGAAGTAATACTTGTAACCGTCGATATTTCTGAAGCCTCTGCACATTCTACCGTCGTTTTCAAAGAAACATGTCTTGTTGTTGTATGAACGCCAGCCCTTAGCCATTCTTCCTTCATCATCAAAGAAATAATAGCTGTTGTTGATCTCTTTTTCGCCACCTGTTAAGATGGTGAAGTCATCATTTGTATAGTAT
>JBGUVZ010000124.1:0-3784 GCA_045220685.1 Oscillospiraceae bacterium
ATATTCAGTTACAGCAAAAGGCTCTGCATTAAAGCAAAGCCTTTTTACTGTATGTTTATCATGGTTACCAAAATTGGGAAAATTCAATTTATTCAGCATTCTTAAGTGCAAGCACTTTTGGTATCTTACGAATACGAACGTAGTCGATAATCGTGATAATAAGATAAGCTGCAAAAACAAGAACGAATTCCTTGACAAAACCGGATGCCGGCATTACGAAATCGAACCAGCCGCTCATACCCATTATCATAAGCTTCCATGCATATTTCATAAGCTCGAATCCGAGGTATATTGCAATGAATTCCGAGAAAAATACCATAAGAGCAGTCGGGAAAATATAGAGCGACGCTATCTCACCGTTGCTGTAGCCAAGAATCTTCGTCATTGAAATAGCTCTTTCGTTCTTTTCAATGATTATCTTGGTAAGCAGATAAAGAATAATAGCAGCAATGATCACGCACACATACTGGAAGTACACCATGTATGAACCCATTGAATGATCCAGCTGGCGTGCGATCTTAAGCATATCGTCCACCGTGATCTTTTTTACAATGTATTCTTCATCAATATCGTTAACCGATTCATTGCATAAATAGCCGGTAAAGCTTCCTTCGTCCTTATCAAACTCACGGTTGAACCTGTCGTTGCTCATGAACACTTTTATGCCTGCGGTGTAATCGTAAATATCATAAACCCTGAAAGTATAGTCCTTATGCTCATATTTTTCCGACAGAACTATGGTATCACCTTTTTTAACTCCGTATTTATCAGCGTAGGCTTTTGAAATATATACCTCATCATCGTCTGCAATTTCTTCGTATTTCTTACTAAGTTTTATGTATTTACTGTTTTCTGCAGCGCCGTAAACAGATATTTCTTCTTTGTAGGTATCGGATTTTCTTTCAAGCGAATAAACTGAATAGATCTCTGCGTTCTTCGCCTTTGTTGTTATCGTATTTCCGTCTTCATCCTCAGAAGAGCTTAAAATCACCTGCTCTTTTGCGAACATTGCATCTTCCATATTATCCTGATAATATGCAAGTGTTTCCGGTAAACCTACGACCATTGACAGCAGAAGCATAACAAATGTTATTCCGACAAACAGCATCAGATAATTCGGGATGTTCTGAAAGAATACACGCATACGGAAACGTGAAAGGAAATTCCATTTAGGAAGTCTCATTGTTTTCTTCTTTTTGTTTCTCTTAAGGTCGTGTCTTAAGAAACGCAGCGGTGAAAGACGCAGCGTTTTTGAAATTATAGCAAGATTTATTATAAACATGAGTATCACCGGAACGACTGTAGTGCGCAAAAACGCATCCGGTGTCCAGATAGTTTTATAAGTCGGAAGACTATAGCTATTCATGTACATTCCGATAACAATATTCTTGAAAACAGAATATCCCAGTGCGTTACCTGCAATAGCTGCAATAGCAACCACGAGAAGCGGAGCACTCATATAATAACGCAGAAGTTCTCCTTTGGTGTATCCGGATGCTCTGAGGGTTCCGATAACGGAAGATTCCTGTTCAAGTGTTGAGGTTATTGTTACTGCAAAAATAAACGCAAGCACTGCCGTAAGAATATAAAGAAGAACCCCGGCCATTGCTTTGTCGTTACCAAAGTCATTCTTTGCAAAGTTCATTGCCTGATTTGCATAGGCAGGTACAAAATCCTTTATTTCAAGATCCTTGTTTTCTGACACAGCCACCTGAGTGATCAGCACTTTAAGAAAATGATCTGAAAGTTCCTTTTCCTCATATTCATCGGCCGGAGCATTATTGTAAGTAAATGCATAATTTGCACGGGTGTTGCTTCTGATTCTGTCAAAGCCTTCGTCTGTAGTCATTCCTGCATTGAAAGTAAGTGCATCAAACATTGTATCAGTGTTACTCTCGTATAAAGTCGAATAATCAACGAAAGCTGCAAGTCCGCAGACTTCAAACTTTACATTTCCTGCAAAAATAGTGTCACCGGTTTTTATACCGGCATTATCTGCATGCATACGGTCAATAAGTATTTCCTTTTCATTTTCAGGAGCCCGACCTTCAAGTATATCATACAGGTCGATGTCTTTTCTCTCCGGATATACTCTTATCTTAGAACCATTCATGCCGGTATTCTTATGTATTTCATCAACATCCTTATAGAAAAGCTCATAAACTGTGACCGGAACAGGATCAAATTCTTCATCCAGTTCATATCTTTCTGAAAGTTCAGAATATTTTTCATCTATCTTTTTATCTATTTCCTTGTGTGCTTCTTCAAATGCTTCATCAAGAGCCTTGTCATAGTCTTCAGACTCTTTTGCAGTTTTCAGTGCTTCTTCATATGCCTTGTCAAAGTTTTCGCTGATTGCACTGTCATAAGCCATGTCGATTGCAGCCTGTTTATCATCATCGGAATATTTCATTCCGGCTTTCTCAGCCTGTGCAAGCTGTTCATTAACAGCTGCGGTAACCTGTTCGAGAAAAGCCGCCTTTACCTGCTTCTCAACTTCTTCCTCTACTGCCTTTTCAACTGCGTCGATAACTTCATCTTCAGCTTCGTCATAAGCACGTTCACGGAATACTGAAACAACGTCTGCCTTCTCGCCAGTTTCAATTGCTTTGATAGTCTCTTCATCCGCTTTTTCCGAAAGCCGGAAATGGCCATGTTCCTGCTTCATGACCGTAACATTTTCATCAAGTGTGGTAAGCATACTGTTATTGGCAACGTACATACCTGAAACAAATCCTATGATAGTTACCATCATAAGAAAGATCATTATATAACGTCTGCGGTCGCGCCAGATATCCTTCCATACACGCTTAACCATCGGATCACGGGGACGTTTTCCGAATGAAATACTGTTATTTTCCATACCGGATCCCCCTTACCAGTCAAGCTCTTCGGCAGTGATTTTTTCAGTATTGATAATATCATGCCTGATCTTACCGTCACGGAACTTGATAACATGATCAGCCATGTTCTTTATTGCCTCATTGTGAGTTACCATGATTATCGTATTTCCGTACTTCTGGTTTACTTCTTCAATGAGCTTAAGTATCTCCTTTGAAGTTTTATAGTCAAGGGCACCTGTCGGTTCATCACAGAGAAGAATATCAGGATTCTTGATTATAGCACGGCCTATGGAAACTCTCTGCTGCTGACCGCCGGAAAGCTGATTCGGCAGTTTGTAACGATGCTCATAAAGGCCAAGAATCTTTAAAAGTTCATCAATATCAAGAGGCTTGTCAGAAAGATAAGCTCCTGTTTCGATATTTTCCTTGACATTGAGGTTAGGTATCAGATTGTACATCTGAAAAACGTAGCCTAAATGCTTTCTTCGATACTGTGTCAGGCTCTTTTCATTCATTTCCTCGAGTTTGTCACCATTTATGATGATATCACCTGAATCAGCATTGTCTATTCCTCCGAGAATATTAAGCAGAGTAGACTTACCCGAACCGGACGGACCCAGAAGAACACAGAATTCCCCCTTTGCCACAGTAAAATCAAGTCCTTTTAGTACTTCCTGCCTTGTTTCTCCTTCACCAAAACTCTTTTTGAGCGCACGCACTTCGAGAAATTTTTTCTCCTGTTCACTCATGATAAATTGCTCCTTTTCTTTATACATAAGTTAGTTTCTGCTAACTGCTACATTGTTTATTATATCACTGCTAATTTGTACATTCAAGCCTTTGTTTACCATATAAGTGAATTATCATCGTTAACAACAAAATAAAGAAGCATCAGCAAAAAAAGTTCAATCATTTTGCTGATGCTTCTTATTAGAGTTCTG